>JBGQDJ010000050.1:0-10624 GCA_041495805.1 Geobacteraceae bacterium | reverse complement strand
TGCGCCCGTTGACCAGCCACCCACAGTCCTGGCGTTCCAGCATTGACACCTGTTCGCCCAGTTGCTGACGAGCACCGCTTCGCTGCAGCAGGAATTGATCGAACTCGCAGCGCCGGATGCCGTAGCTGACGGTTGAGCCGTAACGGGTCACCACCTCGTGCCCGTGCATGAGACCGGTGCGGAAGCCGTTGATGGCCTGCAGCACCCGTACCCGGCAATATTCCTCCTTGTCGATCGCCAGCGTTTCCAGAACCTGCGGGGTTATCCACCCGGCACACGGCTTGTCCCGGGGGAAGAGATGCTTGTCCATAAGCAGCACGTCAAGCCCCGCCTGGCGGAGTTTACCGGCACAGGTCGAGCCGGCCGGCCCTCCACCAACGACAAGGACATCGCATGTATCCATCACGACTCCCCGGGGGGTGTGGTGAGATGGGAGCGGGTCAGGGGGACGAGGTTGTTGGTCGGGCGTGAGAAGACGACCTGGAACAGCTGCAGGAACCCGAGCCTGAAATTCGCGATGCAGCCGGAGAGGTAGAGGCGCCAGGCGCGGACGAAGGATTCATCAAACATCTCCAGGACCCGCTCCTGGTTCCGTTCGAAACGCTCGAGCCAGTGCTCGCAGGTTCGCGCATAGTGGAGCCGGAGGTTTTCCACGTCGAGGACGGTGAACTCCCATGGTTCGAATATGGCCATCATCTCCCGCAGCGTCGGGGGGTAGCTGCCGGGAAAGATGCGCTTCAGGAACCAGGGGCTCATGGGGGTCGCAATGTTCTGCCCTATGGTGTGGATCAGGCCGAGGCCGTCTTCCTTGAGGGACCGGTCGATCACTGAGCCTAACTCCAGGTAATGGTCGGGTCCCACATGCTCCACCATCCCCACCGAAACGAACACGTCAAAGGCGCCCGTGATGTTGCGATAATCGTCCTCCACATACTCGACCTGTCCCTCCACCCCATCGGCCCTGGCGCGCTCCCGCGCATAGGCGATCTGCTCGTGGGAGATGTTGTACGCCCTTACTTTCACCCCGTAGCGCCTGGCCATGTGCCGCGCCAGCGCGCCCCAGCCGCACCCCGCCTCAACCACGCTCTGCCCCGCCCGCAGGCGCAGCTTGCGGCATACCAGCTCCATCTTGGCGGTCTGGGCTTCTTCCAGAGAGGCGGTTGGCTCCGGAAAGTAGGCGCAGGTATATTGCATTTCCGTGTCAAGCCAGAGCTGGTAGAACGCGTTGCCGATGTCGTAGTGGTGATGGATGTTCTGTCGTGATCCCGAGATGGAGTTGAGCCTCGGTTGATTGCGGCGGTATGCGGCAGGATCGGAAATGCGCCGGTATCCGGGGGTGCGTGACATGGACCGGTAGACGGTTTCCATGAAAGCCACCAGCCCCCCCTCTATCTCGATCCGGCCTGCACTGTAGTCATCCCCGAAGTGGAGTATGGGATTGGTAAATAGCCGCCAGAGGGCGGCCCGATCGCGGATCACCATGCCGGCAACAGGGGTGGATGCGGGGCGCGCAATCTCCTTTCCATCCCACAAAACCACCCGCAAAGGGGGGTAGCCTATGGCCTGCAGAAACTTGCGCACCAGCCAGGCATCGATACCGTACACCCTGCCGTCACTCTGTTCCCTGCAGTACCTGTGCGGGAACGGTCCCCCGATTGTGACTGCCCTGGGATACTTCATGGCAGATCCCCCTTGCTGTGGAATCGTTTCCCTTTAAGTTTGGATGGACGATGGGAAAAGTCAAGGGGGAGTTTTCAGGCAGCTGCGCTTTTACTGGTATCCATTTTGCTGAAAGAAATTACCCATCAGGAAATCCTTGCATTCCAACAATAATAAATCTATTCTGGTCTTGTAAAGACCATAACCGGAGGACAAATGGACATCGGTGTTTATCAAGCGAAAACACATCTTCCCGAACTGCTGACAAAGGTGGCCCAAGGTGAACAGATCGTCATCACCCGCCATGGCCGGGCCATCGCCCGCCTCGTGCCTGCGGAACCGGTGCGGAAGCGGGACGTTTGCGGTGTCATTGAAGAGTTGAAGGCCCTTGCCAAGGGGCGTAGCGCCGAAATACCGATCGGGGAAATGATCGCCGAGGGACGGAGGTGAACCGTTTTGTCCTGGATACATCGGTGGCCGTTTCCTGGTTCTTCGACGACGAGGCGGGGGAATACACTGATACTGTCCTGGAGAGCCTTACCGAGTGGGAAGCGGTCGTTCCCTCCCTCTGGCCGCTGGAGGTGGCGAACGTTCTCCTGGTGGCGGAGCGGCGGAGACGCTGCAGCGAAGCGGAGGCTATACGGTTTATTGAATTGCTGGTAAGTCTCCCCATTGCCACGGATGACGACACTGACCGTCGCGCCCTGCATGGCACTTATCAGCTCGCTCGGGAGTACGCCTTGACCGCCTACGATGCCGCCTATCTTGAACTGGCCATGCGCCTTGGGGTGCCACTGGCGACCTTGGGCCGACAACTTGCGGAGGCTGCGGTGAAGGCCGGAGTAACTATTTTCCGACAGAAATGACAACCGATCCCAAGAATAGGAATAATAAGGTTCAGGTCTCAACAATCGGCGGCAGCGGAGAAGCCCGCTACGCCTTAGCACCATTGGGCGGAGAAAAAATGAAAGCGAACCTCTTCTTTTACAATATATGGGTTAAGGGTTGATCATGAAAACCCAATCACTGCTTGCAGCCGTCGTTCTTTCATTCTGCATCTGCGGAACCGCCATGGGCTTCAATCCCGCTGAAGTGGAGGATAGCGCGCGACAGGGGCTGGTACAGATTCTCGATCTCTGGCGGATGGAGGATTACGAGAAGCTCTATACGCACCTGATTCACTCTCCGGAACAGGGTTGGGATTACTTCGCAGCTCGCATCGTCTACGCATCCAGGATACCCGCCTGCTGCTGGGAAAAGCTCCAGGAAGTTAAGTTGACTGCCATCAGCGGTGACCGCGCGGATATCAACGCCAAAGTGGGCCTGGAGGTTGAGGGGGTGGGGACGCGGTTCGTTACGAGAGATTTTGAATTGGAGCGCATCGACGGGATATGGAAAGTCCCGATGCGGGATATCCTTGATCTTTCCGGATACAACCTGCAACGGATCCCCAGAAAGATCTACGAAAGAGCGCTGTAACACGATTCAAGAAAGGCTTTATCGATGTCAAAACGTGCAATGCTTTGTCCCCGCTGCCGGCGGATTGTAGGCAGCGACGAGACCGTATGTTCATGGTGCGGGGCGTCCCGCTCAAATCCCTGGTGGCGCGCCATGGCATGGACGCGGGGCTCCCTGGGCGATGACTGGCTGGTGCAGGCAATCATAACCGTCAACATAGTATTCTATTTTTTGTCCCTTCTCCTGACCAGGCATCACAGCCTCAATCTCAATCCGCTCGCCTTCCTGGCCCCCGACCAGACCAGTCTCCTCCTGCTTGGGGCAACCGGGACGATACCTGTTGATGAGTTCGGCCGTTTCTGGTCACTCCTCAGCGCCAATTACCTGCACGGCGGGATATTGCACATTGTCTTCAACATCATGGCCTTTCGCCAGATCGCTCCATGGGTCAGCCAGGAATACGGCGCCAGCCGGATGTTCACCATCTACACCCTGGGTGGTGTCTGCGGCTACATACTCTCCTACTTGGCCGGAATACCATTTACAATCGGCGCTTCCGCGGCCGTATGCGCCCTTATCGGTTCACTGCTCTATTACGGCAAGAGCAGGGGTGGAACCTACGGCGCCATGGTCTATCGCGAAGTGGGGGGGTGGGTCGTCGGTCTCGTCCTCTTCGGCTTCATCGTGCCGGGGATAAACAACTGGGCCCATGGCGGCGGGATCGTCGGTGGAATGCTCATCGGGATGCTGCTCGGCTACGGCGAGAAGAGGCGGGAGACCCCCCTCCACCGTTATCTGGCCATGGCGTGCGGAGCCGCTACAATCGGGGTTCTGGCCTGGGCGGCAATCGGCGCCGCGGCAATCCGGTTTGTCCGGTGACAGGGGAAAAGGGACAAAGGACTTTTAATGGCCGGTTTATCTGAATACTTCGAGCAGCATGAGGAACAGGCGTTCATCGCCAAGGCGTTTCTCACCGTAGTGGCGATCATCTTCATCAAGGAGTACCTGTCCGGGCTCCTTGCCGTATTCATCTTTCTCTTCCCGGTCATTTTTCTCATCTACATCCGGATGCAGGCCGCGGTCGAGGGAAAGAGCGCCTATGAGCTGCTGAAGGAAAACATTACGTTCCTCCCCCTCATGTACGCCGAGGGAGAACGGAACCGGGAGATGAAGCCGTGGGTGACATACTCCATCATCTTCCTCGATATTCTTATCTTTTACGGCTGGGAGATCCGGGTTAACCCGGAGGCTCTGAAAGACCTGGTCTTTCTCCCCCATGACCCGAATCTCTTCAATGTCCCCATAAGCGCCGTCACCTCTATGTTCCTCCATGCAAGCGGCGGCCACCTCTGGGGGAACATGACCTTCCTATGGATGCTCGGGACCGTGGTGGAGCGTCGCGTGGGGCATCTCCGCTTCCTCTGGATATACCTAGCAACAGGGCTTATCGGCGGTCTGGCGTTCGTCCTGGTGGAGTTTCTATTCAACGGACAGGCGGGCCACATCCTCGGCGCCTCCGGCGCCATCGCCGGGATCATGGGGGTCTTCGCGGTCCGCTGCTACTTCAAGAGCATGGTCTTTCCCCTCCCCATACTCGGCATATTCTCCCTCATCCTTCCCATAAGCCTCAAGGTCCGCCTCAACTCACTGGTCATCATCGGCCTCTTCTTTCTCATGGACCTGTCCGGAGGGATCGGCCAGATCAGCGGTGTCCATTCCCAGGTGGGGCATTGGGCGCATCTGGGTGGGATGATTTCCGGTATGATCATAGCAGGCATCTTCCTGAAACTCGGGGAAATGGCAATCGAGGAGAAGCACCTGGAGATCGGAGTGAAGGCGTCGGAGGCGAAGATCGGCTTCGAAGGGGGTGAAAGGTCGCTTCTGATCGCCATGGAGAAGAACCCCGACAATCCGGAAACGATACTCGCCATGGCGCGGATCAAGACAAAGTTCAACCCTGGTCCCGAGGGGAAAGAGCTCTATGAAAGGGTCATGAAACTCCTCATCTCCTCCCGCCCCCAGGAGGCTGCGAATATCTACAAGGAATACTACAGGAAATATCTTGCCGGTGTGGAGCCCCAACTCATGTACCGCCTCGCCGTTGTCATGGAACGTGCCTTTGATATGGATTCGGCGTCACGGGCATATGAAATGCTCCTGAAAGAGCCGGGAATCGCGCCTGAGATGCGCCAGAGAGCGCTCTATCAGGCGGCTTCGCTCCTGGACAAGATGGGGCACGATGAGGCTGCCACAAGCCTCTACAGGCAGTTCGCATCGGAGTTCCCCGATGCCCCGGCAGCCCCGAAGGCAAGGTTCAAGCTCGGCCTGCCGGAGCCTTCGCCACAAATCCCTCCGCTGCGGGATGCAGCAACCGCCGCCACGGCGATCAAGCCCGCGGCTGCCGTGACAACCGATTCAGGGGGCGCCGCCGCCGAGGTCAACGCGTCCGGACGCTCCTGTCCCGACTGCAACAGTGGAATGGAGCGCCGCAAGGCCAGCAACGGCCCCAATGCGGGCAAACTCTTCTGGGTCTGCGCAGCCTGGCCCCAATGCCGCAAAGTGCTGCCGGTGGAAGGTTAGAAGGAAATTGTTTACCCGAAGGAGGGACAAATGGAGAACACTGAACAACCCGGACTTTATCGACTGCACACCCTGAGGGTCGCCCGCATTGACAACCGGGGCATCTGGCTGGAGGCCGGCGAGCGGCTGGCGCACCTCCCCCGGCGGGAAGCGCGTGATGTAAGGTCCGGCGAATATCTGGAGGTGTTCCTCTATCAGGATCTGTCCGGGGATCTGCAGGCCACCTGCCGTCCGCCGCTGGCGCAGGCTGGTGAGTTTGCGTTTCTGACCGTCCTGTCGGTCGGCCCACATGGGGCATTTCTCGATTGGGGGATGGGAAAGGACCTGCTGGCGCCGTTCAGTCTCCAGCCCGAGCGGATGCAGGCAGGGAGGCGCTACATGGTGAAGGTGGATATCGATCAGCAGGGCCGTGCCTTCGCCAACGCCCGTATCGACGACTGCCTTGACCAAGGGCGACCCGATCTCCATGAAGGTGACGCAGTAGCACTGCTCATCTGGCAGCTCACCGACCTGGGCGCCAGGGTCATCGTCAACCAGCGCTTTCCCGGCCTGCTCTACCGGGACGAGTTGCCGACCGAGTGCTGCGCCGGCATGGAACTGAAAGGCTATGTGAAGCGTCTGCGTGAAGACGGCAAGCTGGATGTCACCCTGCGCAAGGTGGGGGCAGAGGGAGTATCGGAAGCGCGTGACATTATCCTTAAGGCCCTGACGGCAAATGGCGGCACATTATCCCTGCACGACCAGAGCTCCCCAGCGGCCATCCAAAAGGCCCTGGGAATGAGCAAGAAGACCTTTAAAAAGGCTGTGGGGGGACTCTACAAGGAGGGGCTGGTGACTCTGACCGACGAGGGGGTCAGGTTGAAGGAAGAAATAATAGTGAGAAAAATGGCGAGAAAAAAGGGCCGGCCCCCGGCGTGAGACGATCCCTGAGCGTCAAACAGGGGATATGTCACCGGGAAGTTGTCCTTTCCATCCCCTGGCCTGAAGTGTCCTTGCCACCATCAGACTGAATAGCCCCTCCATGCTTTCCTGAACCTCGGGCGATTCGATAATGCCGAGTGCGCGGGAGATCGCCTCGAAAGTTGCCAGACCTTCCGGATGGAATTCTCTCCTGACCCCCCAGCACGTTTTCGCGCCTTCGGGAAGGCGCACCATAACGGCATGCTCCAGTCCGGGGAGCCGCCTCCCCATGCGCGATGCCTGGCGCCAGGTGCCATCCGCGACAACGAGATTGACGGGCCGGGGGTCCGCGGCCAGGAAGTCACGGCTCAGGACCGGCGCCCCTTCACCCGGATAAAGGAGCAGAGTCCGGCGCTCCGGCGTGTCGAGGTCGCTGAAATCGAGTTGTTGCTCCCGGTCTCCCTGAATGCGCAGCTCGCTGTTGGCGAGCACGGCGAGTGCCAGCGGCCCGGTTGCGGTCGGCTTGGTCCACTCGCGGTGGTGCATCACCAGTATGAGCCGGGTTGCAAGGTCGTGGCGGGGTGTGTCGCCGCAGACGCAGAGACGGGTGTGCAGCCGGCATTGATGACATCGTTCGCTTCGTTTTGATCTGGTACCCATACCCTACACCTACCCTACCCTGCCACTTATACGGCCGCAGGGGGAAAATCGGGGACGGCCCCTCTGTAGCCCGATGTCCCAAAATCCGACCTATCCTCCGGATCGGATCATTGACAACGAAGAAGCTTTTTCCCGCTCTGGAAAAGGACGTCCATCTTTTTCGGACCAACCACGTGCAACACTATGCCGAGCCCGAAAACGGCATGCTCCACCAGATCATTTGCCCGGAATTTTCCATCCATATCGTAAGCCTGCACCGGCTTCCCCTCCATGGCGCCACGCAGGGATTCCCACTCTTCCCGTTCAGCTCTCCCCGGCTCTTTTACGCTCTTTCGTGAAACAGACGTACTCTTCATGCCGGAAGTGCGCGGGGCCGACAAGGCTGCCGTTTTTTCCCGGGGTTGATTGTGCACGCTGTGACAGGTGTTGCACTCGACCCTAACCACCCGCTCCCCGACCATGGCGACTATCGTATGATTCAAAACCGTGCGGCAGCGGGTGCAACGGCTCTCAACATTATCTCCTGCCGACAACTTCCTCATGCTCATGCGTAAATTTCCTTTCCTTATGCCGATATGGGGATTGTGGGGTATGCCGGTCTTTTTCCCAAGCCGTGCATAACCCTTCGGCATATGTTACGAAACTGAGTTTATCCTGTAGCGTAGGTAATTGGAAGTGATTTGTGCGGTTGCCGTTTGCAGGGGCGGGAAAAGATGCAAAATATATCTTTCAGATTTTTATGGAATCGACCGATATATTTAAACAGAAGGCCGACCCGTAAGACCGGTCTTATCGGCAGTCAAGAACTGAGATTGATATTCACATACTAAAGGAGTTTACATGCGTTTCCCGGGATTTGGAAAGAAAAGACACGCAGGCGCAGGCGCCATTGCCTTTCAGAGCACCGCGGCGGGCCTGGCAGGCGAACTGGAGAAGGTCCGCATCTCCCCCACCTTTGTCAGCGCCTACGTCTCACCCCATATTGACATCGATCAGGTTTCCAGGGTTTTGGCTAACCGTTTTCCCGGCATTCCCATGATGATCTGTTCCACCGCCGGAGAACTGCTCGCCGTTGGCGACCGGTTGTACTGCCCGACGGGCAACCGCTGGGATCGGGTGGTAGTGCAATGTTTCGACGCCTCGGTGATAGCGGAAGCGGAGATTGTCTCTGTCCCCCTGGGGTGTGATGACCTGCGCCGGGGAAGTATCGGAACGTCCGTGAAGGATCGCGTGGATCGGATCAGCAGGGCCATTGCGGGGCTGAAAGTGAACATGGAGATCGACTACCGCAATACCATGGCATACGTGCTGTTTGACGGGCTGTCGGCTTCGGAATCATTCTTCATGGAAGCACTGTATGATTCCGGCCGTTTCCCCTGCCTGTTCGTGGGAGGCTCGGCCGGTGGAACGTTTGACTTCCGCAACACCTGGCTGCACGACGGCAGGAAAAAATATGAGAACCATGCCCTGATCGCGTTCATAAAAACCCCTCCCGACATACGTTTCGGTGTATTGAAGAGCCAGAATTTCGAACCGGCCGGAAGCAGCTTTCACGTTCTTTCCGCTTCGGTGGAGCAGCGCTATGTAAGCCAGGTGGTAGACGTTCAGGGACGGATCAGCACCCTTGCGGAAGCGCTCTGTGAGACCCTGAGCTGCTCCCCGGCCAGCCTGGAGGCCAAACTGGCCGACTACTCGTTTGCCATTACGGTCGGGAAGGAGCTGTTCGTGCGCTCTGTCTCCAAACTCGACGCGGCATCCGGAAAGGTGCATTTTTACTGCGACGTCGCCCCGGGCGAGGAGCTGCAGCTTGTGCGCCGGACAGGGCTGGCCAGCGGCATCGCAAAGGATTTCGGTCGATTCATGCAGGGGAAAACAGGGGAGATGGTGGCAGGCATTCTCAACGACTGCATCCTGCGCCGCCTCTGCAACGAACGTGAACTTGCCAATGTGGGGCGGGTTGCGTGCTCAGCGGTGGCGGGTTTTTCAACCTTCGGCGAGATTCTCGGCCTTAATCTGAACCAGACGCTGACCGCAATTTTCTTTTTCCGGGTGCCGAAAGGGGCACACTTCCGGGATGAGTATGTGGACAACTTTGTCGCCCACTATGGAGAGTTCAAGGCGTTTTTCCTGAGGCGGCAGATCTCCAAACTGAGCGGTTTGTCGCAGGTCGTGATAAAACAGATCGACGATTTCAAGGGGAAGCAATATGAGAGCAGGCTGGATGCATCCGGTCTTGAACCTTCCATGGCGCGGCTCTTCTCCGGATTGAACGATCTCGGTCAGGCACTGTACGAGGCCAACAACCAGCGGGAAACCATGGCCGGCCAGGTTGAGGCCTGCGCCCATGATCTTTACGGCTCGGTTGATGATCTGGCCTCCCACATCGAGCAGCAGGTGCAGGCAATTCAGCAACTGGGTGAAAACGTCTCCGGCCTGACCCGACAGGCCGGCAAGTCGGCTACGAGCGCCCGGGAACTGGCCGATGACAGCCGCCAGATCCAGAGCGTGGTGGAGATTATAGAGCAGATTGCGGACCAGACCAATCTTCTGGCCCTCAATGCCGCCATCGAGGCGGCCCGCGCCGGCGAGAGCGGACGGGGTTTCGCGGTCGTCGCCGACGAGGTGCGAAATCTGGCTGAGAAATCCCGCACAAGCGCCCTGGAGATCGGCAACAACATCTCACGCCTCGCTTCCGAGATCGGTTCCGTTGCCAACGAGATCGAATCCCAGTCCAGTTACGTTGCCCGCCTCTCTTCACTGCTGGGTGTCATTGAGGAATCAAGCGGACGAACAACCGATACCGCAAGCCACACCAAGGGGGTGGCGGACACACTGAAAAACATGACCCGAACCGGCCACTAGTACTAGATCCAGAAATCATACCGTTGAGACGGCGCCAATCTTCGGACATTCGACGGCACACGCATCGCAACCGCCGGGACAGGGTTCGATATGCACAAGAATCTGGCTGTAGGAGAGGCATTTCTCGATATCAGCCATTATCTGGTGGGCAAGCAGATGCCCGGCTTCCACGGTCATCTGTTTCGGCACAACCAGATGCATGTCGATGTGCCTGATATGGCCGGATTTACGGGTGCGCAGCTTGTGGTATTCGATGAACCGGCCCGTGTAGCGGGCCATCACCTCATGAATCAACGCCTCCTCGTCATCCGGAAGTTTGACGTCCAGTATATGGAAGAATGCCGTTTTGGTGAGATCCCATGCAGCCTTGATGATCATCAGCGCCACGACAATGGCGACTATCGGGTCGAGCATGGCGATGCCGGTGATCTTGATGGCCACGAGACCTCCAAGCACGCCGACAGAGGTGTAAACGTCGGTTCTCAGATGCAGCGCATCTGCTTCG
>JBGQDJ010000049.1:0-11112 GCA_041495805.1 Geobacteraceae bacterium | reverse complement strand
TCTCGGTTTCCGTCACAAGCTGCAGCATGAAATCTTCGGAAACCTCTCTGAGGACACGGCTGGTCCCTTCTCCCCTCTTTAATATCTGGATTATCTGGCTCTTGGTGGCAACCCTGATTTTGAGTTGCCTGTTGAGCAGAATTTCGAGTTCATCGAGATTGATGACGTCAGTCGGATCTGAAATGGCAATTGTCAGTGTTTCATCTTCCTGAGCGAGGGGAACGAAATTGTGCCTGTAGACGATTTCGGGAGGGAAAGCACTAAGAATGGCCTCGTCGATCTTAAACCCCTGCAGGTCCACGAATTCAAAACCGAACTGCTCAGCAAGCGCGCGCGAGACCGCCTCTTCCGTTGCCAATCCGTCTGTTACACAGATCTCCCCGAAGCGTTCAATGACGGTCTTGCGTTTGGCAATGACATATTGCAGCTGGTCCTGGGTTAGTTCGCCCTTTTCCAACAGAATTTCGCCGATCTTTTTTCTGGTCTGAATAGCCATGTTTTCCTATAAAACCCAGGTAGAGGTAAAGGTGACGATGTGAACCTCAACCTCTACCTGTGAGCAAAGCGAACGAATATCTTTACCTTCTTCACCTGTCAGCCGACTGTTCCGCCAATTTTGAAAATGGGGAGGTACATGGTTACGATAATCACCCCTATGATGAGTCCCATCACTATCATGACGGCAGGTTCAATGGCCGTGGTCAGAACTTGCAGGTTCCGGTCGATTTCCTCCTCAAAAAAATCGGAAATTTCCCCCAGCATCTCTTCCAGGGCGCCGGTTGTTTCTCCGACCGCCAACATCCTCAGCGCTATTGAAGGCATTATCTTCGTCTTTTCTATGGCGACAGAGAGCATTGTCCCCTCTTCAACCCTGACAACCGCTTCCATAAGCCTTCGTTCCAGGACCTGATTGTTCAGGGTGCCGACAGACATCCTGAGCGATTCCACTATCGGGATACCACTTCCCAGAACAGTCGCAAACGTCCTGGAAAACCCGGTTACCGCATATTTTTTGAGGATATTTCCCAGGAACGGAATACGCAATTTCCATCCGTCAACCAGAAAACGGCCCTGCTCGGTCGCGCTCCAGCGCCGGAAAAACACTACGCCGACAATGATCATCCCGACAATAATCAGGATGTATCTTTTGAGCATGGTTGTAAAGGAGATCAGGATCAGGGTCGGCAGGGGAAGTTGAGATCCGGCGTCGGCGTATATTTTTGTAAAAGTCGGCACGACGTAAAGGAGAAGCAGTGACACTGCAAAGAAGGCCACTGTCATAAGGATGGCAGGATAAATAAAGGCGGCTATAATCTTTTTCCTGAAACCTTCAACCCTTTTGAGAAATGTCAGATAGCGTCTGATGGTCTGGTGCAGATCGCCGGTCCTCTCGCCCGCGCGTATGGAAGCCACATAAAGGTGCGAAAAGACCCCGGAGTGTTTCTCAAATGCATCTGAAAGGGATGCACCCCCCTTTATCTCTTCACGGACATCCTGGAGAATTTCGACCAGCTTTCCCTTCCCCCCCTTTTCCAGGATTGTGTCAAGCGCTTGAATAATCGGCAGTCCCGATTTTATGAGAACCAGCAGTTCCTGGTTAAAGGCAACCAATTCCCTGTTATCCACTTTACGTCGGGCAAACCCCTTTTCCAAAAGGAATTGAAACGATTTTTTCTTTATTTCAAAAACAAAAAAACCCTGATCCTCCAGGCTTTGTCGAAGCATTTCCTGATTAGCGGCTTCAAACTCCTTTTCAAGGATCTTGTTATCGGAAGTGCCGAGTTTGCAGTTGAATATAGTCATAAGCTATAAATTTACCACAACTACAGCTAAATTAAAATAACAAATCCCCTTAACGAATGGCTAAGCGCTCACAGATTCCCCAATTCAAGCATTTATCATCCCCACTACCCATAATGCATAGAAAAAGAGAAAGCTTCCCCCCCAGACCATGGCGGACCTGCTGTTAAAGCGCTCTCCGGCTGGGAATACCTTTACAATAAATCCCACAACGGAGAGTATCCAGCCCCATACGCCGATAACACAGATTATGCCCCATGCCTCGTTTTCCATCAGCGCATCCCCCGGAAAAGATTCCTGACAAGAGAGCCGATTTTTAACTTCCAGACGACTAAAACCGCCTCACGAACGATTTTTTTCGACATCTTAGAGCTGCCTGCATGGCGATCAATAAAAATGATCGGAATTTCTCCGATGCGGAACCCTTTTTCGGCACATAAATAATTCATCTCAATCTGAAAGGAATAGCCGTCTGATTTTATTCTGCTCAGATCAATAGCTTCAATGACCTCTCTGCGAAAACATTTGAAGCCCCCCGTGCAGTCGGAAATCCCGAGACCGGTAATGAGCCTTGTGTAGAAATTGGCAAAGCAGCTCAGCATAAGACGCCGGAGCGGCCAGTTGATCACGCTCACGCCATTCAGGTAGCGGGACCCGATAACAAGGTCGTAATTTTTAATTTTTTCGAAAAATACCGGAAGCATTGCCGGGTCATGGGAAAAGTCCGCATCCATCTCGACAATATAGTCAACGTCTTTGCCCATGGCAAATCTGAAGCCATCGCGGTAGGCCGAACCAAGGCCGAGTTTTCCGGAACGGCGAAGGAGATGCAGGCGTGGGTTTCCTTCCTTCATCCGGTCGACGACATCTCCGGTGCCATCAGGAGAATTGTCATCGACCACCAGGGCTTCAATACCTTCATCCTGTGCCAGGATATCAGCAATAAGTCTTTCGATATTGTCCCGCTCGTTATAAGTCGGGACCACCACCATCGCTTTCAAGAATATTTCCCTTTCCTGAAGCTACCATTAATATAGTTTAAATACGTTACCGTTTCAAAAACCAGATGTCAAATCTTGCCGGACAAAAAAACTTTTCATTTAAGGTCGAAAGTAAGAAGCGGAGTAAGAAATGGCGTCTTGACAGGAACCTCCGTACTTCTGCTGGTACAGAGGATAAAATAAAAGGCCATGCGTTTGCATGACCCGAATTTTTTGGCGGGGTCGACGGGGCTCGAACCCGCGGCCTCCGGCGTGACAGGCCGGCGTTATAACCATCTTAACTACGACCCCGCTACATTAGGGTTAGATATATAACAAACCTGGAACCTAAAGACAAGAAATTATTTGCGATGATGCAAGGGAGATGGTTTTGCCGGATAAATCAGAATCCTGTTTCATAAAGGTACGGATAAGAAGTAAATGAAGTGGATTTTACTTCTGGTTAAGAGCTTACAATGAATCCATTCACAGTTGTCATGTAAATAAGCAAGCCAAATAATGAAAGGGCCCGCAAGTATATAAATGCAGGCCCCTGTGATTTCTGGTGGAGATGAACGGGATCGAACCGTCGACCTATGCGTTGCGAACGCATCGCTCTCCCAGCTGAGCTACATCCCCTAAAAAACGGCAATAAATCTGTTGGAGTATAATGGCTTGCCAATATACAGGAAACGGCTGCGCATGTGAAGGGAAAAATCAGGCCATGATGGGGATGATCACATTAAATTCCACCCCGGCGCCTGAATTATTAGACACCTCTATTTTGCCGCCATGATTGATGACAATCCTGTTGGCAATAGGGAGTCCGAGCCCTGTTCCGGTTTCCTTGGTGGTGTAGAACGGGTTGAAAATATTATGGAGCCCCTCCGGATGAATGCCGCCGCCTGTGTCGGCAATTCTTATGGAAATGGCTTTCTTGCCGTTGAGTTTTATTGATGAGATGGATATATCCAGTTGTCCACCGCTTTTCATGGCGTCCTGGGCATTGAAAAAGAGATTTAGAAACACCTGCTTCAGTTGTGGAGCATCCCCGAGAAAGGTTAAATTTTTGCCCGGGTAGCGCCTGTTTACTTTGATCCGGCTTTCCTCAAGCGTCGGAGCAACAATGGTCAGGGCATCTTCGACAATGTCATTGATGCTGCATTGGGCATAGCGGATAACGGATTTTTTTGAGTAATCAAGAATTTCAGAGAGCATCTTTTCCAGACGCTCCACTTCGTGGACAATCGTAACGGCATAATCCCGTTCCATGCAACTAGTAGGAAGCTTTTTTTGCAGACGGCGGGCGAACCCCCCTATGGAAACAAGCGGATTCTTCAGTTCATGTGCTATCCCCGCGGCCATTTCACCGATGGTCGCCAGCCGTTCCCCCTGTATGAGCTGCTCCTGTACGTCGCGGAGAGTGCGATTGGCATCCTCTATCCTGTTGTAAAGCATGGAATTTTCAATAGCCATCCCTGCCTGATTGATGAAGAGTTGTAAAAGACGAAGATCATCCTCGCTGATAGGTCTCTCTGACAATCCGTTATCCACTATCACCACCCCGACAACATGATCTTTGGCCATCAAGGGGGTGGTTGCAAAAGATTTGATCCCGAATTCAGATATGATATCCCTGTTCACCCGTTTATCTTTGGTCACATCCGGCACAAAGATGAGCCTCTTTTCCAGCACTGCCCGTGAAGATACGTTTTCCTTCCTGTTCAGTTCCAGCCTGCTCCCCCTTACCCTGCAACTGAATTCGGAATCACGTTGGCGGACCATTTCCTCTTCTGCCAGGTCCCATCGGCCGGCAAGGACCGCTTCATCTTCAACGGGCGCACTGTTCACACCCTTGGAGGTCTCACGGGTGACCCCGAGCATCCCCTGCATGACCCCTGCGCGCTCGTTAAGCAAAAAGAGCATGGCCCGGTCGAAGAAGGGGTTTTCTCCGGAGGTGAGTGCGGTAAGGATCAAGTGTATCAGCTTGTTGAGCTTGATCGTGGAAAGCATGGTGTTGCTCAGGCGATAGAGAAGGGATATTTCTTTGAATTTCTTGTTGTTATCTTCGCTTACAACGCTCAGTTGCCTGGTCCGCAGGCGTACCCGCTCTTCGAGGTCTGCGTTCAGGATACGGACTTCCTCTTCGTATCTCTTCCGCTCCGTAATGTCGATGATCGTCCCCAGATATCCTTCTATCTCATCGGCTTCACTCAGGTTCGCCTGCATGCGGCAGTAGACCCATATCGGTTTATCAGAGGCGGTTCGGAATCTGTATTCAAGGGAGAATTCGCGCTTTTTCCCGGCTGCTGCATTCCAGGCGGTAATGACATCTTTCAGGTCTTCCGGATGAACCGCTTTGGTCCACCCCGTTCCGACAGCGTGTTCCGGAGCGATTCCCGCGATCCGGCTCCAGCGCTCATTGACAAAAAGGAAGTCGCCGTTTTCGCCCGTTGCAAAGATTCCTACCGGAACCTTATTGACGAATGTCAAAAGTAATTGCTCACTCTGAAGCAGGGCAAATTGGGTATTATGACTTATTTCAATTTCTGCCCGCAGTTTCTCATTTGCCGCGGTAAGCTCATTGACCTGCTCTTTGAGTTTTATCACTCCTGTCAAAGTGGGCTTTCGGCTCATGCGGCGGTATCCTTTGCCTGAACAAGCGACTTGAGCACAGTCTCTTGCAAGAGAAAATCGAGGTCATTCTCGGGATATGGTATGCTGGATTTTAAATGATAATCTGCGTATATCGAACAATGTTTGCGTGAAAACGATGGAACAAAAAGGAAGGAAGATGAATAAGAGCCGCTACTCGAAACCGGATTTGCGCATGGCAGATTCGATTCCGACCAGCCATAAAAACTCCGTTGTCCCTATGGTAAGCGGCGTGAAGGTATTTGTATCAAGGAGGGATCAGCGGAGCTTTTCTTTCTTCTCCTGCTCAATTTTGCAGTCTATGCAGAGGGTCGTCACCGGCCTGGCCTTCAGCCTCGCATCGCTGATATCTTCCCCGCACATTTCGCAAACGCCGAAGGAGTCGTCATCGATCCTTTCCAAAGCTTCTTTGATCTTGTTGATAAGCCTTCGCTCACGGTCCCGGATGCGCAATTCGAAAGTCCGGTCGGATTCCTGGGTCGCCCGGTCATTGGGATCAGGAAAGTTGGTATTGTCCGCCGTCATTTCCAATACGGTCTTGCCGGCTTCTTCAAGGAGCACTCTCATCTCTTCCTGCAAAATACCCCTGAAATACTCCCTTTTGTCAATATCCATATGAATCTCCCTGCGTCTATAAAACTTCTTTATATTAAGAGATGCTATCTGTTATGTAAAGAAAAATCTACTCGGCTGCGCCGACCGGGATATCTACATAAGTCTCTCAAGTGCCTCCTCCAGTGACTTTACCGCGATCAGTTCCATTCCCTTGACCTTTACCTGCCTGAGGTTGCCTGCTGGAAGGATGCAGCGGGTGAAACCGAGCTTTGCAGCCTCCCTTACCCTCATCTCCGGCTGGGTGATCCCCCGCACTTCTCCCGCCAGCCCCACTTCTCCCAGGAGAAGGGTCTGCGGATCGATTACCTTGTCAAGATGACTGGACGCCACGGCAACCACCATCCCCAGATCGACGGCAGGCTCGTTCAGCTTCACCCCTCCCGCGACATTAAGGAAAATATCCTGTCCGGCCAGATTAAGCCCGACTTTTTTCTCCAGCACCGCAACCAGCAGCGCCAACCGGTTATGGTCGACTCCTATGGTTGTCCGCCTGGGCATTCCAAGCGGGGAGGCGCAGACCAGTGCCTGCAGTTCCACCAGGAGCGGCCGGCTCCCTTCCAGGGTCGCCACCACCACCGAACCGGAAACCCCCAGGGGTCGCTCCGCAAGAAACAGCTCTGAAGGGTTCTTAACTTCACACAGCCCCCCCTCTTTCATCTCGAACACTCCGATCTCATTGGTGGAGCCGAAGCGGTTCTTCACTGCCCTGAGTATCCTGAAGGGATGGCCGGCATCACCTTCGAAATAGAGGACCGTATCGACCATATGCTCCAGTACGCGCGGCCCCGCTATGGAGCCGTCTTTTGTCACGTGTCCGACCAGGAAGACAGGGATTCCGCTCCCCTTGGCCAGCACCATGAATCTGCCTGCCGTTTCCCGGACCTGGCTGACACTCCCCGGCGCGGATTCAATAGCGGATGTGAACATCGTCTGGATGGAATCCACCACCAGGGCTTTCGGCTTCAGGCGATGGACATGGGTGATGATTTTCTCCAGGGATGTTTCGGTAAGAATATAGAGGCCGGCGGCGTCCACCCCCATCCTGGATCCGCGCATTCTTATCTGCTGCGCCGACTCCTCGCCCGACACGTAGAGGATGCTCCCCACACTCTTCGCAAGATGGTTTGTCGCCTGGAGAAGCAATGTGGATTTGCCTATTCCGGGGTCTCCTCCGATCAGGACCAGCGAGCCGGCAACCAGGCCGCCACCGAGAACCCGGTCAAACTCGGAAATCCCGCAGGAAAGGCGTTTTTCCGCTTCGCCTGAAACCTCGCTTATCGGCTGGGGAGCAGTTGCGGGAAAGGACATTACATCAGCCTGCCCTGATTTCAGCGCAACTTCTTCCACCATGGTGTTCCATGAGTTGCAGTCCGGACATTTCCCCAGCCATTTCGGAGACTGGCTGCCGCAGTTCTGACAGGTGTAAAAGGTTTTTGTCTTCAATGAAATCCCTCTCTTTTCAGGAGAACTGGATGGATACTATCCGCTTTCCGACATACTGTCAACCATCAGGGAAATAAGCCATTACACATGGCTGATAGTAAGATTATGGCTGAACCGTTTTCTATCCCTTGACAAATCTTCTGAAGGCGTTTATGGCTTAATAAAAACGAATCAATTCCGCCGCCGCCGCATATATAATTTTACAGGAGTCAAGCAATGAAAATCCATGTGAAGGAAGCGCTTCTTTCCGCATTTGTCTTCCCCGGTCTGGGCCAGCTTTTTAAAGGTAACCGGCTTAAAGGTTTGATAATTATCGGATCCGTGAATATATTACTAGCCATACTGTTTTATCTTGTCCTTCGGCAATTGGCGCCGCTCATCTTTTCCGCACAGAAGTCCGGTTCCTTTGACACAACGAACATTATCGAGCGTCTGCATACCGGCAGCCCTGTCATAAGCTATCTCCTGTCTGCGTTCTGCGGACTCTGGCTGTACAGCTGGATCGATGCCGCGGTGGGCAAAAGAGGGCCGGAATAATGGTTTGACAAATATGTGCCATATATGCGATAAAGACTCATTAAATCATCTCCTTAATTAAAAAATCCCTTCGGGGCCATTGAAAGTTTAATCTGCTATTCTTCGTTTCGCGCCCAAATTACATCTCCGGCAAGCCGGAAACAGCATGCGGTATTGATCTCACAAGAAAGGCTTTATGACGGAACAGAGGTTACATCGATGATTTACTCCCAGGTGCTGGCAACGGGCTCGGGTATCCCCGAGCGGGTAGTGCCGAACGATTTCTTCAATTACCTGGTCGAGGATGCCGACAAATGGATTTTCTCCCGAACCGGCATGAGAGAACGGCGTTTTGCGGCTCCCGACGAATCCACCTCGGATCTGGCTACTGTCGCGGCAAGAAACGCCATGGAACATGGAAATATCGATCCCGCGGATCTGGATTGCATCATTGTCGGAACTTCCACGGCGGACATGATACTTCCTTCCGCGGCCTGCATGGTGCAAAAGAACATCGGCGCCGTAAACGCATTCGCTTTTGACATGAATGCCGTCTGCAGCAGCTATGTTTATGCAGTTGAAATTGCCGACAACTTCATCCGGTCGGGTAAATATAATAAAGTCATGGTAATCGGCGCCGACACCTATTCGAAGATCCTCGACTTCCAGGACCAGACCACCTGCCCCCTTTTCGGCGACGGCGCCGGGGCGGTAATACTTGGGGCAACCGAGGAAAGAAAAGGCATCCTCCACAGCATCATAAAGAGTGACGGAAACGGGTGGGAACTGATCCAGGTGCCTTCCTCCGGTTCGCGCAAGCCGATCACCAACGAAACCATCACCCTGCGGGAAAACACATTCAAGATGGAGGGGAAAAAGGTCTTTATCTTTGCCACCGATGTCATTCCCCAGATCATCGAGGAGTTGACCGCCAAAGAGGGGATAACTCCGGAACAGCTCGATCATATCATCCCCCACCAGGCGAATGTCCGGATCATCGATTTCATTTCGAAGAAGCTTGGGATATCCAAAGACAAATTTCTGCTGAACCTCGATCGCTACGGCAACACCGCCGCGGCTTCCGTCGGCATAGCCATGGATGAGAACATACGCAACGGCGTAATAAAGCCTGGAGACCTGGTCCTCATGATGGGTTTCGGCGGAGGGCTCTCCTGGGGTGGACTCCTCATCAAGTTTTAAAAGAGTGACCAGTGACCAGCAACCAGCAACCAGCGACTAGCGACTAGCGACTAGCGACTAGGTAAAACCTTCACCCTTACCCCGGCAACCCCGTCCATTACCTCAATTATTTTCAAGCCGCACGCGCGAAATATCTCACTTAACTCCTCATCGGAAACGAGTTTCTTCCAACCGCCGTGGAAATGGTTCGCCGCAAGCAGTATCCCTTCGTATCTGAGCCGGCCGGATAGCCTCCGCACTATTTTCAGCAATTCTTCGGAAACGTGAAGAAACGGCCCGCCCAGTAGCCCGTTGCAGAGGATAATGTCGTAACCTTTCCCCTCCCCGGAATCCATGCGCCCCAGCTCTTCCAGATGAAAACTGATGTTTACAGCCGCGCCACAATCGAAAAGCGGCCTGATTCGTACTCGATATTCCTCCTCTCTCGCACGGTCATGGGGGAAGTATGCGTGGGCTGCCGCAAAGAGCTCAAGTGGTTCCAGAGTTGCGCCCAGGACATGGATGGCGTCTGCGGGGAAGCCCTTATCTATCAACAACTGCGCCAGCTCGTAGGTCCCTTCTCCGCTCCCGCATCCCGCGTCGAGGCAGCGCACCTCGGCGGCAAGCCTTGACCTGTTCGCCTCAAGCCATTCCGCCAGGAACCGGGCCTGCCCTGGATATCTGCCGAATCCGCCTCCGTAGCGGGCGGGCATGAAATTGGCGAAGATGAAGCGTCGCCGATACTCCTCGTCCACCATGAGTCTTTGCAGCAGTAATGCCGGATTTGGCCGGTCGACCAGAGGCTGTAGCCTTTGCAGAAAATCGAGCCAATCGGTCGAGTTGTGGACAATCGAGGCTGGAAGGAATGAGGGGAATTTCAGGGCTGCGAAAAAGAAGCGGCCAAAGACGCGGACGATCTCGTCCATTGGCAGGCAAGCCTCGGTCAGGATGCGCATTTCCCGCTCAACCGCCAGTCCCGGCGCCCACAGGCCATATGGATAGCATCCGGTATAGATGCGGAACATCTCCGCAAGCCTGGCGGCCCGCCGCTCTAATCCATGATTGGTCAATGCACCGGAAACCAGCAGAGCCTGCAAGTCTTCCTCGATATCGGTTTTATCGAGCCGGGGCAAATAGTGCAGTTTCAGACGCTCCATTGGTCAATTAAACCCCAGCCGGCTGGAAAACGGAAGAAAAAAGTAACCCGGTTGTAAAGGCTGAAGAGCGGAGTTACGAAAAACGAAAGCCGAAATACTTGACTTGCCCATCTGTTCGGGTTTAACTTGTTAACCGCTGATCCCGCAATTGAAAGGAACCGATAATAACCATGGAGCAAGGCTTCTCCTCGACCGCAGACCATTTTCTGGGAATTCTAGGGCCGTTACGCCGCATGATCGAAAACTCGGGCTATTCGATTAGATATGCCCTGCTCAAGGCCGCCATGCAGAGGTTGCCTGATCGGAAGCTGTTCTGTCCAATGCCGTTCAAGCAGATCGAGATCGAACGTGGCGGAAGCACCAATCTCTGCTGCTGGCTACCGCGCTCCCCTGGGCGACTTGAAGGGAAAGGGGTGATGGATCTCTGGAATTCACCGGAGGCCCGCGAGATTCGCTCCAGCATCCTTGACGGCACATTCCGCTATTGCGATCTTGATCGCTGCCCTTACTTTGCATCGGGGAGCCTGCCGCTGCAAAAGAACATCACCGACGGCCCGTACGCCGAAATCATCCGCAAGGGGATGACCAGGCTCGATACCGCCAGGGTCTTCCTCGCCATGGACCCCCGCTGCAATCTGCGCTGCATCTCATGCCGCAACGATTATGCGCAGATTGAGGAGAGCGAAAGAAATGAGGTGAAGCGGATCATGGATGTGGTGATGCAGGACATATCCCGCATCACTGCAATCGGGCTGAGCGGCAGCGGC
>JBGQDJ010000048.1:0-11227 GCA_041495805.1 Geobacteraceae bacterium | reverse complement strand
GCTCTTGGTCTTTTCTCCGGGCAGCGGATAGGGGGGTTTGTTGACGCCGTGGTAGACACGGCCGGTGATGATCGGGCGGTCCGGGTCCCCTTCCAGAAAATCGACGATCACCTCCTGGCCGATGCGCGGGATGTACATTGCGCCCCAGTTTGCGCCGGCCCACACCTGGGCAACCCTGATCCAGCAGGAGGAGTTCTCGTCCTTTTTCCCCTCCCGGTCCCAGTGGAACTGCACCTTGACCCTGCCGTGCTCGTCCGTATATATCTCGTCACCCTTCGGGCCGACCACGATGGCGGTCTGGGAGCCGTGCACAACCGGTTTCGGGGTGAGGCGGGGCGGACGGAACGGCACGTCAAAGGGGACGCAGGTAAAACGGTTGGAATAGGTGAGGTCCGACTTGTCCTCCCATCCCTGCTCAGCCCCATGCTCGATGGAGGCGAGCACATAATCCTTGTTGTTCATGTCGCCCCGGAAGAAGGAGGTGAGGGTGAATCGGTAACCGCTGGTGAATGACCGGCAGTTGCTGGAACCCACGATGGTTGTGATCTGCGCCTCCTCCTCCTCCATCCTGATCCTGGCCAGACGGTCCCCTTCATTCTTCTTGGCGTACATTCCGGGATAATCGTAAATCTCCCGCTCTCCGGGCCCCAGTTTCTGGCTGCTGGGGACGTTCACCTTCAGGTCGGTGTTCGGCATCTCGAAATTGAAATCGTTCAGGGTGTATTTCGCCGGCCTTATCTCCTGCATCCTGTCAAGGCTGCTGATGACGTCCTCCTCCATCCGCCCCTCTCCGCTCAGCTGGTAACGCGCCGATTTTTGCTTGGGACAGGGCTTGTTCTCCTGGGAGGAATCGGCCAGGACCAGGGTGTGCTTCCCTTTTTCGTGCTCGAAGAAGTAATGGATCCCTTCCTCCTCCATGAGCCGGGTGACGAAGTTGAAGTCGGTCTCCCGGTACTGGACGCAGTAATCCCTCTTGGCATAGCTCCCCTGAAGCTTCACCTTGAAGTCGTTGAAACCCTTTTCCTTGAATATTTTCTCGATTATGTCTGGAACGGAGAGCTTCTGGAATATGCGCGAATCCGCCGTCCTGGTAAGGAGCCAGGGCCACGGCACCATCGTCGCCCGGTAGCTGGAAAAACGCGGGTCTCCCCCCTTTTCTCCGCCGCCCCGTCCTTGGGCAAAGCGTGATATGACACCGTTGAAGTATCGTGCGCTTTCATCCGCGAGAACTACCGATACGGTTACATTTTTTCCAACGATATCCGCGAAAGAGATGCTGTGGTTCTCCGAGACCAAGGCCAACTCAAAATTGAAAAGGCGAGAGATCCCCTCAGACCCGCGAAACCCCGCAAGGAGCAGCACATCTTTCCCCAATGGGGTATCGATAGCGATCAGCCTGTTTTCCTGCTTATAGGCCATCTCTTCCTCCTTTTATAGATTGAATCCCTTATCCCAGCGCCCTGCCAGTGACGTTGGCGGATCAGCAACGGATTGGAAGCGAGCTAACCTGACTGTATCACGGTTCATGAATGAGACGAGTGGCATCACTCCCTTCTCAATGATTGCTTCAGCGGCAGCTTCGGTAAGGAGAAACTCGGCGCAGGGTTTGGTCTTTGATTCCCCCTGCTCCCTATAAACGTGCAGCGGCAGGTCTTCGATATCCTGGATGATGCCGGGCGTCAACTCCCAGCCATACGAGCTGAATGACTGCGCAAGCAGACATGCACAGGCAAAAGATGGGTTCCCCCAAAGGTAATGATCGTGTTCGGGCCTGGTATCCATCTCTTCAAATTCAAAGCGCTCGATCGGGTCCGTTTCCTCGCCATAGGGGAGGCGGAGCAGGAAGCGGGGCATGGCGAGGCCTATAAAGGAAACCTCGGGCTGATTTCTGAGCGTTTCCCATACCCGGCTATCTTCAGCATCTTCCTGATGCTTGCATCTTGCCGGGTCCACGGTTTTAGCCAACAATTCAGATCCCGGCAATTTTTCGTCGGCCGCGGCGATGAAGGGGGCGCCGGCAACTCCGGCTATCTTTGCCATGCGTCCCAGCATCTCCGCCTCCTCCCGATTGTCGCCGAACGTATAGTTGCCCGCAAGTAGCGCCCATGGCTCGGCGCCTGGGGTCTCCACCGTCTGCTCAACAAGTATACTATATGTCCCCGTTGCGGCCAGGTCATCCGATGAACCAAGATCAGCAGCAAGTTCCTCCCTGGAAATGTCGAGCAGATACAACTGCAACCGGTCGTCGGTCTCAGTCCTGGAGATCAGGAAATGGAGTCCCCGCCAGGCCGCCTCAAGCTCCTGAAATGCGGGATAGTGCAGGATCGCCCGCATCATATCACCCGTGGCAATGTCCACTGCCGCCAGGATCTCATCCTGCAGCTGTTCAACGTCAGGGACGAGGTGGGGTTGTACTATCTGTTTCAGGAAATTGTCCCAATCTGATGTGTGCCGGTTTGGTGCGGATGGCGGCCCACCGCCGTTTGAACCATCCAGGATCTGATCGAGCAGGTCAGCTGTTGTCTGTTGCGTCAATCCCCCCAGGGATTCTTCCATCCCTTCCGGATTGGCCGGGGATGGGGATTTACACTCCTTTTTTTGCAGTTCCGCGGCTGCCTTTGCGAATGATGCAGGATCGCTCAGCTTCTTGCGGGTTTCCTTTATCTCTTTGAAGAGTGCAAGATGTTCAAATATCCGGTCGGGATGAAAATCTTCCAGCTCGGCGAATCTGACCGCTACAGGAGGTTCCAACTCTCCGGCAAGGGGCAACAGGATCTCGACGCCAAGCTTTTCCATTACCTCGTCGAGATTGTCCCGGTCAACAAGGAGGATACGACGTTGCGCCAGTGCGGCGCAAGGGTCGAAGATACCTCTGTTGGCGCGACCGGAGAAATCTCCCATGATCAGGATGCGGAACGGCGTCTCCGGATCAGGCAGGCCCCGGAACCGCTCCAAGGACGATACCAGCTCGAAATCGAGTTTTCCGAATGTTATGAGTTTTACCAAGTATCAAGACCTCCATCACATCTTTTGTCCTGGACATTGCGCAGCTTCCGATTGAGCTGGGAGGTGATATGGAGGGCTCCCGCGGGTTCCCAACTCACCTCATCTACGCTTTTCCCAACTGTATGTTGCCTCCTGCTAACCTGGCGCACCAGTTGCCCTCTGACCAATAGATGTCTACAACTCCACATGCCCCAATCAACTCTCTCCTTATATTCAACCCTCTTTTAATCGTGTCGAGATAGTCAAATTTGGGTCCTATATAATTATCATCGTAAACACCCTGTACTTTTTGCCAAACTCCATAATACCATGACCTTATATCACCACACATTTCTGCCGATCCGTCCACGTAACCATGATGCCTGATAACGTTTATGGCAGCATTGATGCAGTGCTTATTGATTATTTCCCATCGTCCTTCTTCAAAGAGATCCAGATGAACACCCATTACCGCATCATCATCATGAATACGAATTTTTGCCACTATACCGATAGTTCTATGCTGCATTTGGGTAAATCTCACGTACTCACGATCATAATACCACTTAAATATTCCAACATTCTCTCTGCAACTCGCTATTCTGAGATCCGCCATGGTCGACTCTCCTTTCAGGCCTATTTTAAATCATAAAAGGTAAGCGATGGGGACATTGTTGATTTGTTGACTAACTCCCCTTTCCCCTCTTCCTTCGCTTCTTGACAAGGTCCACCTCCGCCCACTCAATACACACAAACTCTCAAACAACCTCAAACCCAAACCCCTCCCCGGAAATCGACACCTTCACCTCTTTGATCTGCTCGCCGGTTGCCATCCGGGATAGGAGTTCCCTGGAAAGATCCGGCAGGAGGGTATTGGTCAGGATATGGTCCACGTTCCTTGCGCCGCTGTCTACTTCGGTACACCTGCTGGCGATCTTCTCGATCAACCCCTCCTCGTACACGAAGGAGACATTCCTGTTCTCTTTCATTCGCTTGGCAATCTTGCTCAATTTCAGCTTGACGATGAGCCGCATGATCTTGTCTGTGATCGGGTAGTACGGCACAACCTTCAGGCGCCCCAGGAAGGCGGGCTTGAAACGCTTCAACAGCTCAGGCCTCAGCATCTCCGTCAGGGACTGCCAGTCAGGCATGGTCTCTTCATCTGCGCAGAGCTTCATTATGAGGTCCGTCCCCAGGTTGGAGGTAAGGATGATGAGGGTGTTCTTGAAATCGATCCGTCGGCCTTCGCCGTCCTCCAGGGTCCCCTTGTCGAATACCTGGAAAAAGAGCTCCATCACATCCGGATGGGCCTTCTCCACCTCATCCAGAAGGACGACGCTGTAGGGCCGCTTGCGCACCGCCTCTGTCAGCACACCCCCTTCGCCGTACCCTACGTAGCCGGGGGGGGAGCCCTTGAGACCGGACACGGTGTGGGCCTCCTGGTACTCCGACATGTTTATGGTGATGACATTCTCCTCGCCACCGTAAAGGAGTTCCGAGAGGGCGAGGGCCGTCTCGGTCTTGCCGACACCGCTCGGCCCGGCGAAGAGTAAAACCGCGGTAGGCTTGGAGGGGTCCTCGATTCCCGCATGGGCGGTCTGGATCATCTGGGCGATGGCGCTCAGGGCGTGGTCCTGGCCGATGATACGCTCGGCCAGAAGCTTGTCCATCCTGAGCACTGTCTCGATCTCGTCCACGAGCATCCTCCCCGTGGGTATCCCGGTCCATCCCGAGATCACCTCGGAGATGGTCTGGGAATCCACTTCTGTCTGGACAAGCGGGCTGTTACCCTGGATTCCCTTGAGTTCCCCTTCCAGCTTTTTCAGCTCATCCTGCTTGGCAGGAATAGTCGTATCCCCAGGATTAATCTCATGGAGCGCCCGTATATCCTTCTGCAGATCGCCGATCCGGGACGCGCTCTCCTTCTCCTTCTCCCATGCTCCCTTCAGGACTTCGAGGCGGGCACCGGCCTCCTCCTTCTCCTTTGCCAGCGCAGTAAGCCTTTCACCGTGGTCGCGTCCGACAAGGGCTTCCCGTTCCAGGATCCGCGTCTCCCGGTCGATCTGGTCGATTCGCCGGGATACGTCATCTATGGAGGGGGGAATTGTCGTCAGGCCTATCGCCACCCGCGCGCAGGCGGTGTCAAGGACGCTTACCGCCTTATCCGGGAGCTGCCGGGAGGGGATGTAGCGATGGGAGAGGCGCACCGCATCCATCAGGGCCTCATCGGTGACCATGACGTTGTGGTGTTTTTCCAGCAATGGAGAGATGGCGCGCATCATCATCATCGCCTTCTCTTCATCGGGCTCCTCGACCTTGACCACCTGGAACCTGCGGGCCAGGGCCGCATCCTTTTCGAAATACTTCTTGTATTCGGACCAGGTGGTAGCGGCGATGGTGCGCAGCTCCCCCCGCGCCAGGGCGGGCTTGAGTAGATTGGCGGCGTCGCCGGAGCCGGCCGCCCCCCCGGCGCCGATCATGGTGTGCGCCTCGTCGATGAAGATGATGATCGGTACAGGCGACCCCTTCACCTCGTTGATCACCGATTTGAGGCGCCCTTCAAACTCACCCTTGATCCCGGCCCCGGCCTGGAGGAGCCCCAGGTCGAGGGTGTGGATCTCCACCCCGCGCAGGGGGGGAGGCACGTCCCCCTCGACGATCTTCAGGGCAAAACCCTCGACAACGGCGGTCTTCCCCACTCCCGCTTCGCCGGTGAGGATAGGGTTGTTCTGGCGGCGGCGGATCAGGATGTCCGCCATCTGCCGGATCTCGAAGTCCCTCCCCAGGACCGGGTCGATCTCCCCCTTGCGCGCCTTTTCGGTCAGGTTGATGGTGTACTGGTCAAGGGCCTTGGTGCCGGCGGGGGCCGCTCCCTTTCCATCCATAGTCGCGGGCCTTGCCGTGGCGCCGCTCTCCATCTCCTCCACGGACCCCGACGTGAGCGCCGCAAGGTTCTGACTAAGGGTCTCCGTGGATATCTTTTTGAATGCATCGGAGCTTTGTGTCAGCATCCGCGCCGTTTCATCATCGGAGAGGAGCGCCAGAACGATGTGCCCGGAACGTACCGCGGGGGCCTGGAACTCCACCGAGGCAACCAGCCAGGCATCCTGGATCATCTTCGGTATGCTGGGGGATAGCGCCGGGTTTCTGGCGTTGCCGCTCTTGAACCCATCCATGGACCTGGTCAGGTCGGAGACGATCCTGGATTCTCCGATCTCGAAGTGCCTGAGGATCTTTTGCAGGTCAGTATTGGGAATTTCCAGAAGCTTCAGGAAGAAGTGCTCCACCTCCACCTCGTAGTGGGTCTGCGCCAGGCAGAGCCCCGCCGCCTGCTCCAGGGCCTTTCTGCATGTATCGTCCAGTTTTCCGATCAAAGATTTCAGGTTCGATTTCGCCATGTCCCCCTCCGATTATCCTAGTAAATGCCAGTATTGTCCGGTTAGCTCTTTGCATACTGTAAATCAAATGACAAAACATCTTTTTTTACAGGGATGAAGGGGATTCAGGGGATGATAAAACAAAATCGATGTTGTTTTGCTGTATCCCTTTCATCCCCTTCATCCCTGTTAGTTTGCCTTTGATGCCTTTAAGGTCGTTATAACCAGCCCGGCGACGTCATGCAAGGAACTAACCGGACACTGCTGAAATTCAGTTATAAAATAATTACGTTTATTCCAAAGTCAAGGGGGATGAAACTGCCTGGCGGCTTTTGCATCCCCCCTTCAACTATCTTTGTATTTTTTTGTTCCGCTCTTCGCCGGTTCTAGACCCGCTTTCCTTTCGGCACACTATGTTTTAGTTTTTTTGAACCATCGTAGAGGGTCTCCTTGTTGAGCGACCGTTTCTCCTTCAGGTCCTTTTTCTCGTAATCGGTTTCAAGTATCGCTTCCGCTTCATCGGCCATTTTTTCGATAGGATCTTTTTCGTTTTTCGTCATAATGACTCCTCTTTTGGATAGGTTAAACGTGACCGTAAGATGAAAATGTCCGTCATGCCACCTCCCTTCTTCTATCTGGATACATAATACCAGAGTGTCGGAATGATGCAACAGCCTGACTATTTTATACATGTTATCACAATGTTAGAAGCATTCCGCGGGAAACACTATTCACTTGAACACTCCACCTTTATCGGATAATATGCAACGACCTGTAGAAAATCTCATTCATATATTAATGGGAGGGAACCTATGCTTGTCTACAAAGTTGTGGAAGTGAACACCGTTTCAGAGGATGTACTGGAAGAGGTCCTTAACGAATGGACGATCAAGGGTTGGCATTTCGAGGGGATGCAGTTCGTCATGCGCGAGGCGAGCAAGCGCCCGTCCATGGCGTTTGTCACATTTACCAGGGAAAAGGATAAAAATAAATGACGGGAAGAGCCGTATTATACCTTATCGACGGATCATCCTATATCTACCGGGCCTATTACGCCATCCGCCATCTCTCGTCGCCAAGGGGATTTCCCACCAACGCCCTCTACGGCTTTACCCAGATGCTCATCAAGGTGCTGAAAGATCGCGCGCACGACCATGTGGCCGTGGTCTTCGATGCCGG
This sequence comes from Geobacteraceae bacterium, assembly GCA_041495805.1. Lineage (GTDB taxonomy): Bacteria > Desulfobacterota > Desulfuromonadia > Geobacterales > Geobacteraceae > JBGQDJ01. The sequence continues at coordinate 3,686 of JBGQDJ010000048.1, read as the reverse complement.
CAGGCACACATTCCGTAACGATTTATACCCGGACTACAAGGCCAATCGTATGGCCATGCCCGACGACCTCAGGCCTCAGATCGCTCCCATCAAGGAGATGGTACGCGCCTTCAATATCCCGGCGCTGGAACTGGCGGGTTTCGAGGCTGACGACATCATCGGCACCATCGCCTTCGACTGCGAGAGCAAGGGGGTTGACGTGGTGGTGGTGACCGGAGACAAGGACCTTATGCAGATCGTCACAGACCGGGTGAGGCTCCTGGACACCATGAAGGAGAAGAAGAGCGGAATTCCGGAGGTTGCGGAACGCTTCGGCGTCGGGCCGGAGCGGGTTACGGACATCCTCGGCCTGGCCGGCGACAGCTCCGACAATATACCGGGGGTGCCCGGAATAGGCGAGAAGACCGCCATAAAGCTGATACAGGAGTACGGCACCCTTGATTCCCTCCTGGAGAGGTCCGCGGAGGTGAAGGGTAAGAACGGCGAGAAACTCAGGGAATTCGCCGACCAGGCCCGTCTCTCCCGGCAGCTCGCCACCATCGATATCCGGGTCCCGCTGCAGTATGATTTTGCCGACTTTGCCCTCTCCCCGCCCGACAACAGTCGGCTTAACGAACTGTTCAAGGAGTACGGTTTCACCACGCTGATGAAGGATCTGTCGAGCACGGCGACCCTCAGTTCCCAGGAGTACCGGACCATCATCGATGAGGACGCATTTCAGGGGCTTTTGCGGCTGCTCACCGAGGCCGACGCCTTTGCCGTGGACCTGGAGACCACAAGCCTCAACACCCTGGAGGCGGATATCGTCGGCGTATCGTTAAGCTGCATGGACCACGAGGCATACTACATCCCGGTGGGGCATCTCTCTCCGGACGCTCCGGCGCAACTCCCGCGGGAAAAGGTTCTGAATGAACTGGCCCCCCTTCTCACCGACCCCGGCCGGCGCAAGATCGGCCAGAACATCAAGTATGATTACCAGGTGCTGCGCCGCGCGGGGATCGAGATGGAGGGGCTCTGGTGCGACACCATGATCGCCTCCTATCTCATCAACCCCGCCCGCTCCAGCCAGGGGCTCGATTCCCTTGCAGCGGAGTTTCTCGACCACCGGATGATCTCCTACGAGGAGGTGACCGGCAAGGGGAAGGATCAGGTAAATTTCTCCCAGGTTCCTGTTGAAAAGGCCTCGGTTTACTCCTGCGAGGATTCGGACGCCACCTGGCTCCTGCATCGGCTCTTTCTCCCTCGACTGAAGGAATTCGGTATGGAGGATCTCTTCTTCAATCTGGAGATGCCTCTCGTCAAGATCCTTGCGGAGATGGAACTGACAGGGGTGATGCTCGACCTCCCCCTTTTGCGGAAGCTCTCCGACGGTTTCGGCGAACAGTTGTCGGAGCTGGAGCGGGAGATATTCCGCCTTGCCGGCACGGAGTTCAACATCAACTCCCCCAAACAGCTGGGAGAGGTGCTGTTCGAGAAGATGATGCTCCCGGTAGGGAAAAAAACCAGGACGAAGAGCGGCTGGTCGACCAACGTGGAGGAACTGGAGCGGCTGGCTGAGGAACATGAGGCGGCACGGCTGATCCTCAGTTACCGGAGCCTCGCCAAGCTCAAATCCACCTATACCGATGCCCTGCCGAAGCTGGTGGACAACTCCACCGGCAGGGTCCATACCTCCTATAACCAGGCAGTGACCAATACCGGCCGCCTATCCTCGTCGGAGCCGAACCTCCAGAACATCCCGATCCGCAGCGAAGAGGGACGCAAGATCAGGCGCGCCTTCGTGGCGCCCGAGGGGTGCCTCCTTCTCTCCGCCGACTATTCGCAGATCGAGCTTCGCGTCCTCGCTCACATGTCGGAAGACCGGGTCTTTTGCGAGGCATTCGCCCGCGACGAGGACATCCACACCCGCACCGCCAGCGAGGTCTTCGGCCTCTTCCCGGAGATGGTGACACCCGAGATGCGCCGCCAGGCAAAGACCATCAACTTCGGCGTGATCTACGGCCAGGGCGCCTTCAGCCTCGCCAGACAGCTCGGCGTTGCACGCAGGGTCGCCGAAGAGTTCATAGCCAGTTATAAAGAGCGGCACAGCGGCGCCATGGCCTTCCTCGACGCCTGCGTGCGTGAGGCGGAGGAAAAGGGATACGTAACCACCATCCTTGGGCGTCGTCTCCCCATACCCGACATCGGCAGCGGCAACGGCAATGTCCGCGCCTTTGCCCAGAGAAACGCCATCAACTATCCCATCCAGGGCTCTGCGGCGGACATCATCAAGAAGGCGATGGTGAACGTCTTTGAAATGATTCGGAGGGATCGCCTCAAATCCCGGCTCATCATGCAGGTCCATGACGAACTGGTCTTCGAGGTGCCTGAAGAGGAGACGGTCGTCCTGGAAAAGCTGGTCCGGCACGGCATGGAGCACGCCATTCCGCTCCGTGTTCCCCTCAAGGTCGATATCAACCACGGCCGAAACTGGAGCGAGGCCCATTGATAAAAGCCGGCGTCGTTGCGCTGAATTGCGTTTAACTCCCCGGCTTCCCCTTTAGCTCCAAGATCCAACCCCTCCCTGAAAAGCCTGTCAAAATTATTTTGCAAGTATACTGATTATATGTATAATGACGATTATATTCTCTTCATGGGGAAAGCTGGCGGCTCTTTGCTTTCCGGCAATTAACAGTCGAGCCTGGTGGGAGATAATGTCATGATCGAGATCGAGAAAAGCGTCGGGTTTTTGCTGGCAAAGGCATATCAGCGCGCCTGCGCCATCTTCAAGGAAGAGTTCGACAATTACGACCTCACCCCACAGCAGTTCGGCCTCCTTGCCTTTCTCTGGATCGAGGACGGCCTGTCGCAGGCGGAGCTCTCCATCCGGAGCCAGATCGACCGCACCACAATGGGCGGGATAGTAGACCGCCTGGAAAAGGAGGGGCTGGTGAAACGCCTGAACCACCCCGACGACCGCCGTGCCTTCCAGGTGTTTCTCACCAAGCAGGGTAAGTCCCTCGAAGATGAGTTGTGCGAAGTGGCAAACCGGGTCCTGGTAAAGGTGACCTCCCCCCTGACGAAGGAGGAGCAGTCAACCCTTGTCCGGCTTCTGGAAAAAATCCGACGCTAACCTGGAGGAGGGATTATGAGAATCTTTATTCTAAGCGCCATGCTCCTTTTTATCGCCGCGGGGGCCGCGTATGCCGAGCCGCTCACCCTTGTGGCGGCCCTGTCGAAGAGCGCCGCCACCAACCGAACCCTGAAACTGGCGGCATACGACGAGCAGATCGCCGGAGAAAATATCCGTCTCAATCGGAGCGGCTACCTGCCGCGGGTTGACGTTCAGGGTGGGTTTACCGCCCAGCAGGCGCCCCAGTCGGTCACCACCCCATTCGGTTCATTTTCCACGCAGGATCAGGATTTCGCCTTTGTGAGCCTCGGCATAAACCAGACCCTGTACGACTTCGGCCGCACCGGCGCCCGCTATGAACGGGCAAAAGCAAACTATGACGCGACACGCTTCGGTTACCGGAGCCAGGAGCAGGAGCTGTTCCTGCGAACGGTCATCTCCTATTTCCGGATTCTCCAGTTTCAAAAACTTCTCCAGGCCGCCGATGATGAAGTCAAACAGATGACCGATCACTTAAGCGTGGCGCAAAACCTCTTCGAACAGGGAGTGGTGACCCGCAATGACCTTCTCCAGG
>JBGQDJ010000047.1:0-11306 GCA_041495805.1 Geobacteraceae bacterium | reverse complement strand
CGGCAAATATTCACACTTCATTTGATCTTAACCTTTCAAAATTGCATTTATAGCAAAATCACGAAAATCATGGTGCATACAGATATGCCTGGAGTTTAGTCCGACTATATATGGACACTTATAAGCATATTCATCATAGTCCACCAAACATTCCCAAAAATCGGAATATGCATGTTTGGTCCTGCAAATAGCCGAATCCGGGACTTCAGATATTATACGCATGGGAAACCTCTGTAAGAAGTATTCAGCATTACTATCACAAACCATGCCAAATAATATTTATCAATAATTCTGCTTAGTTAATTTTCGAAGAGTAAATTCGGTTCCAGCCGACTGTAAACAAAGTTTACAGTAGCTTAATAAATGAAGATGTTAAGGCGGAGTTGATTCGGCGTTGCGGGAGATTGTAAACTTTGTTTACATGTAAACAAAGTTTACATATTTGTCCTTCATTCCATTTTGCCACATGAGTTTGCAAGACATATTCGGATATTTTGAGGAGGTGTTGAGGAATGCAGAGTCCTTCGGTTTTGTATTTATATTTCTTCCTCGCTGTATTTGACTATTTCTCCAAGATAGTTCCTTAAAAGCAGTTTCTCTCCCTGTCGTTCCAGGTAATCGGGAACAAGAGGAACTTTCCCCTTCCCTCCCTGAAGATCTATTACAAAATAGGGTGTTGCAAGTCCGGATGTATGGCCACGCAAAGCTTCCATGATCTCTATACCTTTTTCTATTCTTGTGCGGAAGTGGCGTGTTCCCCTGACAAGATCCATCTGATGTATATAATAAGGTCTTACCCGGATGGAAAGCAATAACTGCATTAGTCGTTTGATAACTGCTGGATCATCATTCACTCCGCGCAAAAGAACTGTCTGATTACCCAACTGGATTCCGGAATCGGCCAGCTTTGAGCATGCCAACGAAGATTCACCGGTGATTTCCAGGGGGTGGTTGAAATGTGTGTTGATATAAAGAGGGTGGTGCTTTTTCAGCATCCTGCAGAGCCTTGGAGTGATCCTTTCCGGAAGGGTTGCCGGTACCCGTGTGCCGATTCTTATTATCTCCACATGGCGGATGCGCCGCAGCCGGCAAAGGATGTCGTCGAGTATATCGTCGGACAGGAGAAGAGGATCTCCACCGGAAAGAATGACATCCCGGATCCGGTGGTTTTCTCCGATATAAGTTATGGCGTTATCAAATTCATTCCCGGTTGCGCAAATTCCTGAACACCCCACGCTTCGCTTGCGCATGCAGAATCTGCAGTAGACCGCGCAAACCGGGGAAACAAGCCAGACGACACGGTCCGGATAGCGATGGATCAGCCCGGGGGTTGGACTCAATCGCTCCTCATCGAGTGGATCGGGAATCTGTTTTTCATCCTTCAGTTCAAGCGGGTCCGGTACGCATTGCCTCCATATCGGATCATCAAGCGCATTGATCAATCCGAGGTAATATGGAGTGATCCTCATCGGATATTTCGCGGCCACATCCCTGAACAGTTTCGGATCGACATGGAAACGCGCCGCAAGTTCATCAGGGGAAACAACAGATGCAGCAAGGGATTTTTGCCACTTTTCCATCAAGTTTGTGCCTCAACTGAAGTCAAAAAGGCGGGGTCTATTCCCCGCCTTCGCTTATTTCATAAATGTAATGGAAAGGATCATGATTCCAGCGTACCGATCATTTCCCTGATGCCGGGAATACCGTTTTCTTCAAGATAGCGCTCAATATCGCATGCGATTGCCTGGGTCGCCCGCGGGTCGAGAAAACTGGCAGTCCCTATCTGCACCGCTGTTGCGCCGGCTACTATAAATTCGAGGGCATCCGTGGCGGATGTTATGCCACCGATACCAATAACCGGCACATTGACGGCCTTCGCCACCTGCCAGACCATCCGCAGGGCAACTGGCTTAATGGCCGGACCGGAGAGCCCACCGGTCACATTGGCAAGCACCGGCCGCCGTTTTTGCAGGTCAATGGCCATGCCGGTAAGGGTGTTGATAAGTGAAATGGCATCGGCGCCGGCCTCAACAGAGGCATGGGCCATCTCCACAATATCGGTGACATTCGGGGAAAGTTTGACGATGACCGGCTTAATGGTCGAATCCCGCACCAGCTTCACCACATCATAGGCAGCTTTCGGGTCTGTGCCGAAAACGATTCCACCCTGTTTTACATTCGGACACGATATATTGACCTCAAGTCCGGCCACCTCCCGGATCTTGTCAAGACGCTCGGCCAGTTCGCCATACTCTTCGAGAGAATTGCCATAGAGATTGACGATTACCGGTGTATTGATCTTCCTCAGAAACGGGACCTTTTCCCTTATGAAGGCATCAATCCCCACGTTCTGCAGGCCAATGGCATTGAGCATCCCGGCCGGTGTCTCAACTATCCGCGGCGTGGGGTTGCCGGCCTTGGGGCGAAGTGACAGCCCCTTTGTGATGATGGCTCCTATACTCTCGAGATCCATATAATCGGCAAACTCGCTGCCGTAGCCGAAGGTTCCGGATGCGGTCATTACAGGGTTACGCAATTTTATTCCGGCAATCTCTACAGTTAAATCGGGCTTTGTCATTCCCCCCCCCCAATCCATCAATCCCACAACAGCTCATTGTGATCGAAAACGGGACCCTCTTTACAGACGCAACGGTAGTCCGGGGATTCAACCGTATGGTTGCGCCCCTTTATCACACACCCCAGGCAGGCGCCGACTCCACATGCCATATAAGCCTCAAGTGAGACCTGGCAGGGAATGCCGTAGCGTCCGGCAATCACTGACACGGCCTTGAGCATGGGAAACGGGCCGCAGGCATATAAGGTTTTGCCTGCGGATTTCTGATGCAAATATTTCTCCAGCGCCTCTGTCACCAGCCCCCGGTCACCGAGGGTCCCATCATCAGTGGAAACATATGTCTCGATACCAAGACGTTCGAACTCGGTTATACAGATAATATCGTCACTGGTCCTCCCACCTGCAAAGAGGCGGACGGGTGAGGCCTTGGCAAGCTCCCTGCCGAGATAATAAAGAGGCGCCAGCCCTACCCCTCCTCCAACCAGTATTTTTTCAGAGCCTGGGGATTCGGTGCTGAAACCTTTGCCAAGAGGTCCCAGTATATCCAGATGGTCTCCATGGTGAAGATTGGCAAGAACTGTCGTACCTTTGCCGACGACCTTGTAGAGAAGTTCAAAATACTCCCTGTCCCCTCCCCCGGGATACTCGGACTCGATAAGGCCCACGTCGAAAATACCGAACGGACGGCGCAAGAGCGGATCTATTGAATCGCGGACCTTTACCATGACAAACTGTCCTGGTAAAGTTCCGGCAATTTCAACTGGTGCGGTGAGGCGAATCCTGAAATAGCCGGGGGTAACCTCAACATTGGAAATTACCATGGAGTTGAATTGCATTCTTGGTCTCGTGTCAGGGAAATTGAATTCCATCAAAATAGCGTCCTCGCCGTTTTCGTAGTATCTGCTGCGCACCCCAGTTGAAACAAAACCGGCTTGGCGATAGAGGGCAACTGCCGCTTGATTTGAAGTGCGCACCTCAAGATAGAGAGTGACTCCCCCCTTTTCCCTACAAATGCCGAGTACCTTTTCCAGGAGGATTCGTCCTACACCCCGCTTGCGAAATGACCGATGGACGGCAATGTTGTAAATATGCCCTTCATCCAGAAGGAACCGCGGGCAGATATAACCAGCGATTCTTTCATCAGCGCCTATTGCAACCAGAGGGAAAGAATGGTCCGACCTCAATTCATCAATGAAATGGTCTCTGTTCCAGGGGAGGGGATAAGAATCAACTTCTATGGCCAGGACCTCTTCCAAATCCGGTTCGGCCATTGCGCGGATGGTAATTTCATATGGGATCTCATTCATCTTTTCGCATCATATGCAAACGGCTTTTTCTTGTAAACAGTTTTTTCTACACATTGAACGATGGAGCTGGTTTTACAGGCAGTTGCCAGTTTGGGTTTGACTTTTACGGGTCGTTGGTTTAAATTTTTCAATTACCGAGGAGGAAGCGGATTTGAGCGAGAAAAAAACCACTTACAGAAGCGCCGGAGTCGACATTGATGCAGGCAATGAATTTGTAAAATTAATCAAGCCGTTGGTCAAGGCCACATCACGTCCGGAGGTGATGGCGGATATAGGTGGCTTCGGCGGTCTCTTTTCACTGGGCAACAATAAATACAAAAATCCCGTCCTGGTATCAGGCACCGATGGAGTTGGGACCAAGCTCAAACTGGCTTTTATGTCGGAGCGCCATGACACCATCGGTATAGATCTAGTTGCCATGTGTGTAAACGACATTGTAGTCCAGGGGGCGGAACCGCTCTTTTTCCTCGATTACCTCGCCACTTCAAAGCTTGAACCTGCAAAAGGGGCTGAAATAGTCAAGGGAATAGCGTCAGGCTGCATTCAGGCCGGCTGTGCCCTGATCGGCGGCGAAACCGCCGAGATGCCGGGGTTTTACAGCGAAGGTGAATATGACATCGCAGGTTTCGCCGTGGGTGTCGTGGAGCGTGAGAATATTATTGACGGATCATCCGTCACTGTCGGCAACAAACTGATTGGCATCGCTTCCAGCGGGCTGCACAGCAACGGTTATTCCCTGGCGCGAAAGGTCATTTTTGACAGGATGGGACTGGGCATTCTGGATGAACTCCCCGGCCTCGGCAGATCCGTAGCTGACGAATTGCTGACACCGACAAAGATATATGTGAAAACCATTCTGAACCTTCTCAGGGATTTTTCCATCAAGAGCATAGCCCATATAACCGGCGGCGGGCTCCTGGAAAACATACCGAGAGTGCTCCCTCACGGCTGCAAGGGGGTTATCAATGAAAACAGCTGGCAATGGCCTTTTATCTTCAGGCTCCTTCAAGACGGCGGAGAGATAGAAACAAGCGAGATGTACCGGACATTCAACTGCGGGATCGGAATGGTTCTGGCAGTGCCGGAAAATGAGGTGGAGGAGATCCTGATAAGGCTATCCGGCCTGAACGAACAAGCGTTCGTTATAGGCGAGGTTGCAAAATGCGAAGTGGGCAAGGAAAATGTCGAGTTTATCTGATCAGGAGACAGTGGCGCCCAGAGTTCTGAAGGTCGGTGTTCTGGCTTCCGGCAACGGCTCCAACCTGCAATCCCTGATAGATCACAGCATACAAGGAAAACTTCCCGCCCAGATCGCCTGCGTGATCAGCAACAATGCCTCTGCATTTGCCCTGGAAAGGGCGCGCAGGCACCGCATACCCGCCCTTCACCTGGACCATCGCCTCTTTTCCGGCCGCGAGGCCTATGACAAAGCCGTGGTAGACTCGCTCCACGATTACGGGGTTGAACTGGTGGCGTTGGCCGGTTTCATGAGGATCATCTCACCGGTGCTGATTAACGCTTTCCCCAATGCCATCATGAATATCCACCCTGCCCTTCTCCCCTCGTTTCCCGGTCTCCATGCCCAGCGACAGGCCCTCGACCACGGGGTGAAGATTGCCGGCTGCACCGTCCACCTCGTTGATGCCGGTACGGATACAGGACCCATAATCTGCCAGGCAGCCGTGCCGGTACTGGAAGGCGACACCGAAGAATCCCTTTCCGCCAGGATTCAGGTGGAAGAGCACCGCATATATCCACTGGCTGTAAAGCTCTTCGCCGAGGGGCGGCTAACCATCGCGGGACGCAAGGTCATCATCGCTCCGGAAAAATGACGAATAATTTTCCCTTCTTTTATTTTTTCTCTCTCTACCAACTATTTCCTCACCCTTCAGGATCGCTTTTATCACAGGAAACCTGGACGCACAGCCTTGTATTATATCGGTGGTCCAGATGCCACCTTGAGGAGCGTGCCAACTTGATGGAAAGCGAACCTAAAACGCTATGTTAATAAAGCGTACATGTTAACTTTTGTAACATCTGATTCAAATCGTCCAATTGCGCACTTTTGTGCGATTCAATACCCTCCCACTGTAAATCAAATAACAATCACTCCCTTTTGCCCATTCTATAACTTATTGAAATAACTCAATTCAATCTGGCATATTTTTAGCAACCAAGAATTGTAATGTTTAAGTGTGCTGTCCTTTAAGTATATGACTTCAAGATGAATTCACATTGTCCTTGGAAAAAAGCCAGAAAGATTTGGAGGCATATGATGTTTCCTAAAAAATCTGTGCCGATGTTGTTGACAGCGCTTGTTATCCTGTTTGTTTCGGTAATTGTGCCTGGGGGGGCGAGATTGGTTTTTGCTGCGAACCCGTGGACGCAACAGGCACAACTTACAGCCTTGGGCGGGTCTCAATTTGATGAAATGGGCTTCTCCTCCGCAATTTCCGCTGATGGCAATGTGGCAATTATCGGAGCGGAAGGGAAAAACGACAGCAAGGGTGCAGCATACATTTTTTCGCGCTCCGGCGCCAACTGGGTTCAACGGGCCGAATTGACCGGGCTTGGCGGGGTTGCACATGATAACTTCGGCCATTCCGTGGCTCTTTCCGCCGACGGCGGCACCGCCATTGTCGGAGCAAGGGGCAAAAACACCGGTCGGGGGGCTGCGTTCGTCTTTACAGGTTTAGGTTCCTCCTGGTCCCAACAGGCGGAATTAACTGCAAACAATGGTGCGGCTTTGGACGATTTCGGTATCTCCGTGGCTCTTTCGGCCGACGGCAACACCGCCATAGTCGGAGCGGAAGGTAAGAACTCGGCATACGTATTTACACGCAGCGGTTCCGACTGGACACAGCAGGGGAATGCATTGATCCCGTCCGACGGTGCGGCGGGGGACCATTTCGGTTTTTCAGTCGCGCTCGGCGCTGACGGTAACACCGCTCTCATAAGTGCTATCGGTAAAAACTCCGGACAGGGGAAGGTTTATGTCTTTACCCGCTCCGCCTCAACCTGGAATCTGCAGGGGGAGTTGATGGCCGGCGACCGGATTGTCGGTGACGGATTCGGCATTTCCATCGCCCTTAGCGCTAACGGCTCCACCGCCCTCATAGGAGCATCCAGCAGAAATTCTGGCCAGGGCGCCGCGTATGTCTTTACCCGCTTCGGTTCAGAATGGACGCAGCAAGGTGGAGCATTGACGGCTCACGACGGAGTGGCGTCTGATTATTTCGGCTGGTCCGTGACGCTCAGCTCAGACGGTGAGATCGCCTTTATAGGGGCGGACGGCAGGAGTTCATCCCTCGGGGCGACCTATGTTTTCACCCGTTCCGGCGCCGTCTGGACGGAGCAGGCAGAAATATCTGCCGATAATGGAGTTAAAGGGGATACCTTCGGTTTTTCGGTTGCCATCAGTGGCGATGGCTCCACTGCAGTCTGCGGGGCCATAGCCACAAACGGCTGGACTGGAAGTCTTTATGTCTTCGCCTTTCAGCAAGTGAAGCCAACGGTCGTTACTTCGGCATCCATATTAGATATCACTTCTATTTCCGCTACCGGCGGCGGCAATGTCACTTCGCAGGGGTGGGCTTCCGTAACAGAAAGGGGGGTCTGCTGGAGCACATCCGCAAACCCGACCACAGCCGACAATTGCACCCATGACGGGTCCGGCACCGGGGTGTTCACAAGTTCGATCATCGGGCTTTTATCGGCCACCACTTACCATGTACGTGCTTATGCCACAAACACAGCAGGAACGGCCTACGGCGATGAAGCGACTTTCTCCACCAATGCCGACTTGAGAGTCACCCTCCAGGGTGTCGGTGTAGGCGAGGTCCATTCCTCTGCGCCCGACATTAACTGTAGTAACGGATCATGCACCCAGTCATACCCTTTTGATTCAAGTTCAAGCGTCACGCTCACCCCTACCGCAGGAGCCCGTTCCCTCTTCGGGGGGTGGCAGGGAAGCTGCTCCACTCTGTCGGGGGACTGTGTCTTAACCATGGATTCCAACCGGGCTGTCCTCGCCATCTTCAATGTCAATCCTGCCTATGCGGTTTGGATCGATCCGGGAACGAAATACTATGACAAGATCGGTGCCGCCTACCTCGATGCATCCGAGACCGGTGTAACCCGCATCAAGGCGTGTCGCGTGGAAATCACGGAGAACCTGGACTTTAATCTTGGGAAATTGATCGTCATGGGCGGCGGATACAACAGCAGCTACTTGGACAACAGCGGGGTGACCACGTTGATTGGCACATTAACCTTGACCAGTGGGAGTCTGACTGTAGATAACTTGGTGATCCGCTAACTGTGAAGAAGATTGAAAAATGCATTTTGGGGTTGCTGTGGATAAATGCGTGTAAGACAACAAATCGTGAGGGGAAACATGGTAACAGGGGTAGACTTATGAGCGCTTAACAACAGGCATCTCCTACAGAATTAACGCTGCCTCACCATGTCCTTCCGCCATAGCGCGCCTAGTAAGTTGGTTTGCCTCTTTTGACGCAGCTGTGATGCTCCGTATCCAAAAGCTTAGTATAGTGCGTACATTTGCTAGGTAAGGGCACATACATGCGTATTTCCATCATCAGTGCCTTAACAATATTATCTCGCAAAACCTTTGGCAATTTATGTATTGCTTCTCCGCCCTGTTTGTCCGCTTCACAATCCAAATCATGATTTAAGAAATCCAATATACTGGACTCTTGCCAAGAAGTTTTGAGCGAATCTACTAAATGTCTAGGATATTTTCGGTCAGTCAGGAAAGAGAAGGGGGTTCACTTTCCACCACTTTCGCCATGGGAAATGTGCGAAATCAATGAGAAGAGCGGTTGGAATAAAGCTGTCGAGCTCATTCACCTTATACTCGAACAGTTTAAATGTAAACTCCCTGAAGATCAGCAACTCTTCCCTGAACAGCAGATTGAACTCCCAGCGCAGATCCTTCACTTCGAGAGGGTTCTTCCCGGTAAAGTTGAGTGTGCACCATTCATCATGCAAAACCTCTCCGGAAATATCAACCAGCGGCAATCCGTGAAGGCGGCAGGTCATGGGACGATAGTCATAGACCAGGCACGTTCCGTCCGAGCCGAGGAGGAGACAGGGTGTCTCGTCATCCTCCGGCATGAGGATCTCCCACTCCTCTTCCGGCCGGTAATTGAGTATGTAAGGCTCCGCAAAATCGGGCCAGAGCTCCTGCAGATCAACCAGACGTTCCCGCGCCTTAACAAGGATAGCAGCCTTTATTATCGGATCCAGTCCGTCAAAGCCGTTCTTGAGATAAAAGGCATCCAGCAGCGTAATATCGAACAGGGCTCGGCAGCACTCCGAACAGCCGGTGCGGCAAGTGATGGCGGAAGGATGCTTCCCCGCGCAATCGGCAAACCAGGCATCCACCTTCCGTAGAAGTTCGCCGTATTTTTCCAGGATCTCTTTCATCTTCATAAGGTTATCAATATAAAAAGGCGACGTATCAGTGTCGCCTTATTATCCAGGGAAAAGCATTTGATCCACGAAGGACACGAAGTTCCACGAAGTAATTCAAAAACTTAAAGACTAATTGAATATCACCAAAAAGATGTGAAGTTTTATTATAACAGCCCGGTTTTCTTTGCTTTTCTTCGTGTCCTTCGTGGATAATTGCCGGTTATAGGTTCATTTATTGTACTCTGAGCACAGTATGGAGCACCTTACGAGAGTATCTCCGATTTGGTGAATATCGCCTTCAGCCAGTAACCTTCCTTTTCGATATGCTCGCGTCCCCCCTCTTCACGATCAACAAGGGTGACAACGCCAAGGACTTTCAGCCCCTCTTCCTCGGCCCTTCTGACGGCCTTCATGGAGGAGCCGCCGGTGGTCACCACATCCTCAACGATAACTACCTTTGCCCCGGGCCTGAAATTTTTTCTTCCCTCCAGCCAGGCGCCGGTGCCGTGCCCTTTCGGTTCCTTCCGGATGATAAAGGCCGGTATCGGCCTACCTTCCAGGTAACTGACAACCGAAGTGGCTGTTGCAATCGGGTCTGCGCCAAGGGTCAATCCGCCGACGCCTTCGATGTCAGCCACGTCCTTGACCGCCTCAAAAAAAAGCTTTCCGGTCAGATAGCCACCTTCAGGGTGGAGGGTTGTCTGTTTCCCATCGAAATAGAAGTCGCTTTCCCGCCCCGAGGCAAGGGTCACCTTCCGTTTCTCGTAGGATAGCTCGATTATGATTTCCTTCAACCGTTCACGTGCGTTCATGTATTTTCCATCCCTTCCTCAAATAATCCCATCTGCGGCTCAGGGAACGGCTTCGGGAATTTAATCGGGTATTTGCCGGTGAAACAGGCGCGGCAATAATCGCCGTTTTCCATGCCTACGGATTGAAGAAGCCCTTCCCGCGACAGATATCCCAGTGAATCGGCTGTTATATATTTTGTTATCTCTTCCAGGGTATGGGAGGAAGAGATCAGCTCCTTGCGGTTCGGGGTGTCGATTCCATAATAACAGGGATAGCTGGTGGGTGGCGACGAGATGAGTACATGGACCTCCTTGGCCCCGGCGTTCCTCACCATCTTGACAATCTTGCGGGAGGTTGTCCCGCGCACGATGGAATCATCGATCACAATCACCCGTTTTCCTTCGAGTACTTCACGCACCGGGTTCAGTTTGATCTTGACACCGAAATGCCGGATCGACTGTTGCGGCTCGATGAATGTCCGTCCGACGTAGTGGTTGCGAATCAACCCCAATTCCAGCCTGATGCCCGATTCCTGGGCATATCCCATGGCAGCGGGAAATCCGGAATCCGGGACGGGTATCACCACATCTGCCTCTACAGGATGCTCACGGGCCAGTTGGCGGCCCAGTTCTTTCCTCACCATATAGACGTTCTTGCCGAAGATATAGGAATCGGGACGGGCAAAATAGACAAACTCGAAAATACAGGGGGTCGGTTCGGCCTTTTTCAAAGGGAAATGGGAAGTCATCCCGTTTTTGTCGATGATGACGATCTCACCCGGTTCAATTTCCCTGATGAACTTGGCCTCGATCAGATCCAGGGCGCAGGTCTCGGAGGCAATCACATGGGCGTCCCCCAGCTTCCCCAGGCAGAGGGGCCTGAAACCGTGCGGGTCGCGGGCCGCGACCAGCCTTGTCTCAGTCAGGAACACCAGGCAATAGGCACCCTTTATACGGTAAAGGGCATCGGTGAGCCTTTCAAGAAGTGAACCCGCCTTGGATGTGGCAAGCAGGTGGACAATGATCTCCGTATCCATGGTAGTCTGGAAAATTGACCCCCACGCCTCCAGTTCATCCTTGATAATCTGGGAGTTGACGATATTGCCGTTATGGGCGACGGCGATAGAGCCACGGGAGTAGTCGACCATTATCGGCTGTACGTTCTTCAGGACAGAAGAGCCTGTTGTCGAGTAGCGG
>JBGQDJ010000046.1:0-11349 GCA_041495805.1 Geobacteraceae bacterium | reverse complement strand
CTATTCCCCACTCCAGCGCATCGATCTCCTCGGTGAAGCGCCTGAGCAGGTCAAATTCATCGAGATTGCCGCGATGGATCATGGTGGCGATGGAAACGGGGATACCCTCCCCCCTGGCGGCGCGTATACCCTCCATGGCCCTTTCGAAGGAGCCCTCACCCCGCAACATATCGTGCCCCCGCTGCCAGCCGTCTATGCTGAACTGGATCTCTTCGACCCCGAGCCACTTCGCGTTCTCACCGGTTATGAGAGCGCCGTTTGTGAGCAGAATGCGGCGGAGCTTCAGATCCGCGGTTTTTTCTATAAACTCCCGCAGATGGGGATAGAGGAGCGGCTCGCCTCCGGAAATAATCAGCCTGAGCCCACCCATTTCCTCGAACTGGCGGGCAATGGAGAGGGCGTCAACTAGAGTGATCTCTTCGGGACGCGCCGGCCCCAGGTAGCAATGGCGGCAGGTAAGGTTGCATCTATGGGTAAGCTGTAACTCCAGGTATCTAAGAGAGGGGACCGGTCCGCTGCCGGCTTGGTTTGCAACCATTTCCGGTTGCTGCAGGCGATCCAGCAGCCCTTCCTTCAGGCAGAATTTAACAAATTTTTCGTCACCGGTGAGGTCGCGCCCCCTTGCTGAACCGTCGCAACGCAAAAGGAAACCCATACCCTCGTCATTCAGTTCGTACAGTTCGTCCTGAATTATGTGGTAGAGATAGGGTGTTTCGAGGTTTTTCAGGGCCACTCCGGGGCATAGCCTCAGGTATGCGTCACGCCATCCGATTCTACTCATCGCCGATCTCCGGCAAACACTCCATGGAGACGACTCCTGCTGCCGCGAGTAGAGCCAGAAGGATAAACCCTCCGCACGGCTCGGCGTCCGGCGGGGGAGACTCCGACCGGAAATCGCAGTCTTCAGCGCGGAATGGGCAATCCCGGCAAACGGCTTCTCCTTGAGCGGCGTCTTTCCAGGAGGTTGGGATCGGCCTCGGTTTCACCCCGGATAGCGCTTCAAGGGATAGCACCCCTCTTTTCATGAGTATTTCCAGAAGTCGGGCCCCGTCGCATATCATTTCTTCCTTCACCCCCTCACGGTAGAAAGAGCAGAACGGTCTGCAGACGAAATCCTTGATGTCTCTTTTAGCCATCTCTTTTTATCACCTCGAAAAAAAACAGGGCCGACAGCATGAACCATCGACCCTCAGAAATGAACATTAACTTTTCAGCATGTTTGCTTGCACTTGCAGAGACCTCTGGCGACTCTTCTGACCTTGCGGATCTTCATGGTTCCCTCCTTTCTTCGCCTAAGGTGGCATCTCATCTTCAGGCCATCTTTAACCGTGCTTCAATCACCAAATCCTCAACGTAGCACTGCTACGTCTGCGGTTTGGTTCAATCAGCCCGGCCAAATCTGACCTAAATCTGAGCGCCATATTGTTCCACTTATTTCTTGAAAGGCCCTTTGGCGAGTTTCATGGATGAAATTCTACAACTGAAACCGAGGTTGTCAACCGGACTGTTAAGAATTAAAAGCCTTTCGATACTCGCTGAGCAAATGACCCTTGTTCCCGCAGGTTATAATGTCCCATGGGAGTAATTCGTCCAGTGGGATATTCCGATAGACCAGTTGGTCGGTCTTCAGGCCGATCTCCTTCGCCCCTTTGCGCCAGTTCCCCAACTCGGCCGCTCGCACGAGAAGAGCTGCAAGCCGGCGGTCGCCCCGGGAGAGGAGTGCCTGCAGATAGGCGTCCCTGGGGCTTTCCGAAATCATCCTTAGATTGGCGAGTCGCCCGACAGCCTGTTGCAGGAATTTGATCTTTTCTTCCAGCGACTTCACATCCTCCATTGCGCACCATTGAAACGGTGTGAACGGCTTGGGAACGAACGGGTTGACCGAAAGGGTGATCTCTCCGAGACGCCCCTTTGCCCGCGCCGCCGCTATGACCCGCTCCCTAATCTCCATGACCATGGAGACCATCTCCTCCAGGTCGGTCATGGTTTCGGTGGGGAGGCCGATGATGAAGTAGAGCTTCAGGTTGAGAATGTCGTTTTCGATCAGCCGGTCGCAGGCCCTGAGAATCTGTTCCTCGTCGATATCCTTTTTGATCAGGTTGCGCAGCCGCTGGGAGCCCCCTTCCGGGGCAAGGGAAACGGTCTTGTGGCCGCTCGCCTTGAGGACGTTGATCAGGTCGTGGTCGAGGCCGTCAATACGCAGCGATGAAACGGAGACCTTTCCCCCCTGTTCGAGGATATATCGGCAGAGCTCGCCGATCTCGCGGTAGTCGGAGACCGCAGCCCCCACCAAGCCAAGCTTTTTGTGTCCGGCGAGCCCTTTGTCAACTTCTCTCTTCAGCAGATCCAGCGACCTCTGCCGGTATGGCCGGTAGATGAAACCCGCGGCGCAGAAACGGCAGCCTCGGGGACAGCCGCGGGAGAGTTCGATCAGGTGCATGTCGGAAAACTCGGTATCCGGTGTGAATATTTCGGAGATGGTAGGATGCCGGTCAAGCTCGTCGCTCCACTCCCTTGTGACGCAAGGAGGCGCACCCGGAAGGTTATGGATCTCCTCGACCCGCGGCCCGTCGTAACTCACCAGGTAAAGCGCCGGCACATAGATGCCGGGAAGCCCGGCGGCCCGCTCCAGCAAGCTTCTCCGCTCCAGCCCTTCCTCACGGAGCAGGGCCAAAAGTGGGGGGAGAAGCGCCTCCGCCTCGCCGACGCAAACCAGCTCCATGAATTCCGCCACCGGCTCGGGATTGAGAAAGAGGGCCGCGCCCCCCGCCATGATGAGGGGATGGGTGTGGTTGCGCTCCTTGGCGAAGGGGGGGATGCCGGCCAGGCTGAAGATAAGTGGGATATGGAGATAATCGCTTTCAAAGGAGACCGAAAAGGCGATGACCGAGAAATCGGCGATGAGTCTCTGGGATTCAAGGGAGAGGAGCTGTGTGCGGGACTTCCCGTACTCCTTCAGATCTTCCGGATCGGGGAGAAAAGCCCGTTCGCAGACTATATCCGGATGGGCGTTTAGCTGTGCGTAGACCGCCTGGAAACCGAGATTGCTCATGGCTGTACGATAGCGGTTCGGGTAGACAAGACAGACCGTCAGCTTCCCCCCCCAGTTTTTCGGGGTCGCCCCCTTCTCAGCGGCAAGAATGCGGCGGTATTTTTCTATTATCTTCCAGGACATATTACCCGATTTCCAGCCATCCTATAATCTTCGCCCCTGAATCATTCAAAAAGGTTGTGCGGTGGCTATCGGAAAAATGATAAAGCTTCTTGGAGCGGATTATTCCTGGATCTTGCTATTATGTTTTTGTATCAGATACAAATTATTGGAGTAGTCCTGAAAGGATCTCTGTCAGCGGCCAATCGCCTGCGAGGTTCGCCGAACTGATTTGTTGGCTGAAAATTTTAGTCGTATTGGCAGGGCATAGACGGCCATGGCCAGTCCGCCGCAAAGTGCATACTCGATTCTATGTTCATTGAGCGCAATGATTATTTTTTTTAATGCGTCCAAAAGATCCATGTCCATCCTTTCAGGCAGCCGCAAACTTCAGCATATCTCATATGTTCTTGCAAAATCAATTTCCTTTATTTCCACATCTCCTCATCCACTTTCTCGAAGACTGAGGTGGCCTGTTCGAATTCGGTTGCGTCTTTGTTGCTCCAGGTGCCGGCCAGGTGGTCCAGATCGTTGTAGACCACGCCGCGCTTCTTCTTGTCGATTCCCAAAGACTCTTTGAGAAGCTTCAGCATCAATGCATTGACGCTGGTTCCGTCCTTCCGGGCCTTATCCTTGAGAGCCGCGGAAATCCTATCATCAACATTGCGCAAGGTCATGGTTGCCATAATTACTCCTGACTCTAAACTCGTTGCGTCAGCAAAAGTCCGCTGATACTGCTGAAATGGTCATCAAAGGTCGCCAGTGCCAAGCCATGCTGCAAGGCTCAGGCCGCCAGCCAGAGATCGTTCGACGGTATTCGTGTCTAAAATAATCCGTTTCATGACGTTCCTTCGCCTTCATACAAGTTGGGTTTGCCATCATAAATTGACATCAGATTGTAGTCATTATATTTCAACCGTTAAAATAATCAACCATGGAATGAACGGTTACGATGAGATGATATAGATGATATAAGAGGGAAAAAGACCCGGCCCCCTTTGAGGGGGGAAATGGGGACCGGGAAATAAAAACCGTGACGGGCGGCGGGGGTACTGCCGCCCGGTTGAACGTCTGCGATTAACACCCACCTTTAGAAAAGGGGGGCTCTAAAGTCAGTCCACCGATTTTCTGAGGAACGTCGGGATGTCATACTGCTCCTCTTCATCCATGAAAATGTTGCGCTGGCGGGAATAGCCGTCGCGTTGCTGCTTTTCCCGTATGAACGTCGGGATCTCCCGATTGATTTCGTTGTTCCTGCCGATCAACGGCGCCACGTTCTTCATCTCGCCCCGCTCCTTCTCCTGTTCGAAACGGTCGCCGAAACCGGTGGCTATGGCGGTGATCTTGATATGATCGCCAAGGGCCTCATCGATTACGAGTCCGATAATGATATTGGCGTCTTCATGGACCTTTTCGTGAATGATGCGGCTTGCCGCGTCGAATTCATCCATTGTCATGTTGGAGGAACCGGAGATGTTGACCAGCACCCCTTTTGCGCCCGAGACGTCGATATCCTCAAGGAGCGGGCTGGAGATGGCCCTGGTGGCCGCATCAACGGCGCGGTTTTCGCCGCCGGCTATGCCGATCCCCATCATTGCCATGCCGCGCTCGCTCATGATCGCCTTGACGTCGGCAAAGTCGACGTTGATCAGGCCCGATGTGGTGATCAGGTCGGAAATCCCCTGAACAGCCTGGCGCAGCACATCGTCGGACGGCTTGAATGCTTCCAGTATCGACATCGATTTGCCGGCAAGCCCCAACAGCCGGTCATTGGGTATAACCACCAGCGAATCCACATATTTTTTAAGTTCCTTGATCCCGGCCTCAGCCTTGGCCAGACGCTGCTTCCCTTCCCGGGTGAACGGCTTGGTCACCACCCCGACGGTAAGCGCGCCCACTTCCCTGGCAACTTCGGCCACGATCGGCGCGGCGCCCGTGCCGGTGCCGCCCCCCATGCCGGCGGCAATGAAAATCAGGTCCGCCCCCTGGAGCGCCTTGGCCAATTGT
Source organism: Geobacteraceae bacterium (assembly GCA_041495805.1). Taxonomy (GTDB): domain Bacteria; phylum Desulfobacterota; class Desulfuromonadia; order Geobacterales; family Geobacteraceae; genus JBGQDJ01. Next base: position 6,191 of record JBGQDJ010000046.1, on the reverse strand, counting down.
TCCCGGCTTTCCACAGCCGCTTCGCGGCCGGTATCCGGATTGGCGCCCGCTCCCAGCCCCTTGGTCAGCTGCGCGCCGATCTGGATCTTGCTTGTTGCCCTGGACATGCGCAACGACTGGGCGTCGGTGTTGGTGACGATAAAGTCGACACCGTAGACATTGCAGTCAATCATGGTGTTGACGGCATTCCCCCCCCCTCCGCCAATCCCGACGACCTTGATCTTCGCACTCTGATCAATACTCTCATCAAACTCGAACATAGCAACTACCCCCTTTTTTGTTATCACCACAGTTTTGAAAGAAAACTTGCCAACATGGGAATCACGATTTTTCGTCCTGGCAAGGCTGTCGAGGGATGACGCGGAGGCGTGGCAGCGCCACGCCGCACAAGGAGTCCCGAAGGGTAACGCCGCCAGGGCGGAAAAGCGTGGTTCCCATTAGAAGAACTCGCCGAACCACTCCTTCATCCGCCTACTCACCCTCCTGAACAGGTTCTCATCACTCTGGGAGGTAGGGAATTCGCGGATGCCCATGTTCTTGCTGCCGTAAATCACCAGGCCCACCCCGGTGGCGTATGCCGGGGAATTGACCACGTCCACCAAGCCGCCGATATTTCGCGGAAACCCCCTGCGCACCGGCAGATTAAAGACCTGCTCCGCCAGTTCCGGCATCCCTTCCAGGATGGTGCTGCCGCCGGTGATGACTATGCCGGAGGCGATCAGGTCCTCGAAACCCGATTTGACGATCTCCCGGTTTACCAGGGCAAATATCTCGTCCACTCGCGGCTCAAGGATCTCGCAGAGAAGCTGGCGGGAAAGAACTCGCGGCTTCCTGCCGCCGACGCTTGGAACTTCGATGGTTTCATCCTTGCCTACCAGGGAGGCCAGGCAGCAGCCGTACTTCTGCTTGATCTTCTCAGCCTCGGCCATGGGGGTCCGGAGGCCCACGGCGATGTCGTTCGTCATCTGGTTCCCACCGAGGGAGAGGACCGAGGTATGTTTGATGGCGCCATCCACAAAGATAGCTATATCAGTGGTTCCACCGCCGATGTCTATCAGTCCGGCCCCCAGCTCTTTCTCTTCATCGGAGAGGACCGCCTCCGAAGATGCCAGCTGCTCCAGGACGATGTCCGCCACGTCAAGCCCGGCGCGGTTACATGATTTTATAATATTCTGGGCGCTGGCCACAGCCCCGGTGACGATGTGGACCTTGGCTTCGAGCCTCACCCCGCTCATCCCCAGCGGCTCGCGGATGCCGTCCTGGTCGTCAATTATGAATTCCTGGGGGAGGATATGGATCACCTCGCGGTCCATGGGGATGGCGATCGCCTTGGCCGCGTCGATCACCCTCTTCACATCGTCCGGCGATACTTCCCGGTTCTTAATGGCGATGATCCCCTGCGAATTGAACCCCTTGATGTGACCGCCGGCGATCCCGACATAGACCGACTTGATCTCGCAGCCGGCCATCAGTTCAGCTTCTTCAACCGCCTTTCTGATTGCGGCTACGGTGCTGTCGATGTTGATTACAACCCCTTTGCGAAGGCCGTAGGACGGGCTTGTGCCGATGCCGACGATATCGATCCCGTCTTCGGTGATGTTCCCGACAATGGCGCAGATCTTGGTGGTGCCGATATCGAGTCCTACGATCAGATTGTCCCTTTTTGAAGACATAGATTCCCCCCTTATTCTCTATTTAAGCCTTTTTCACGATAATCTTGTCGCCATAATCCAGATCTATATATTCCAGGGTAGGCAACTGGGCCTGCAGCTCCCTGTAGATGCGGGCCAACCGCGCGAGTTTTTCCACGAACCCGGCGTTGCCGAGTTTGACCGGCACCCCACCGTTCATGGTGAAGAGAGTAAAACCGTACCCCTTGTCGTAGTGTATTTCGGATATATCCGCCAGTGGCAGACCCTGCCCCCCCTTCAACATGTCGATCAGGCCGAGTGCCCCCTTCAGGGCGTCCCTGGTGCCGGCCGGGTCCTTCCACATATCCTCTTCGGATATACCGGTCAACACCGGATAATCCAGGCCGTCACCCCCATTGAGCGGTTTGAAGACCTCGCCCTTTTTGTCCAAGTAGTAGAGATACCCCATGTTGACGATCGCCACCGGCTCCCGCTCGGTAATCTCGATGGAAAGGGTGTGTGGGAAATATCGCCTTACCTTGACTTTTTCCGCCCAGGGGCACTTCATCAACTGTTCACCGACCCGCTTCAGCCTCATGGAGAGCATGTCGTCTCCGGGTTTCACCCCGGCAAGGGCGATAACATCCTCACGCGTCAGCCGCTTCAAAGGATTTATCTCGATCCGGTCCAGTCGGAGAAAGGTTGTCTGCGTCACTACTCCGTATAGCTCATAGGCGATCACCACGGCCAGGGAGAGGACGGTGATCCCTCCGGCCAGACGTGCGCCTTTCTTGAAAAAACCGCGGTAATTGACCGGCTTCCGCTGTTTTTTCAGGCGGTTCTTGACTCCGCCGGCTTTTTTAGTGCGCAGATCGTACATAAAATCCATGATCGGGGGTCAGTGTACAGGGTACAGCGTTCAGCGTCCAGCGTTCAGCGTTAAAAGCCTTTACTGTCCCCTGTCCCCTGTCCCCTGTTCTCTAGTCCCAGTTCCCTATTTTCAGTGAGGCTGAAATCAGTATCTTTTCCACAAGATCTTCAAAACCAATGCCTGCGCCCTGTGCGATTTCCGGCAACAAGCTGAGGGCGGTCATACCCGGCAGGGTATTCACTTCCAGAAGATAACACTCCTCCTGGTCGGTCACCAGAAAGTCGACCCTGCTGTAGCCGCTGCAACCCAGGGCTCCATGAGCTTTCTCGCCGGCTCTCAGCACCTGCTGGTAAAGTTCGGGATGAAGCGGGGCGGGAAGAATATGTTCGGCCATCCCCGCTGTATATTTCGCCTCATAATCGTAGAATTCCTTTTTCGGCACGATCTCAATGGCTCCCATGGCCCGTTCTTGCAGGATACCCACCTGGATCTCACGTCCCTTGATGAACTCCTCCACCAGAATCTCCTCATCGTAGGTGAAAGCGACATCCAGAGCCGGCCGGAAATCCTCCTCACGCCTGACTATGCTTATCCCGACTGAAGAGCCCTCCTGGGACGGTTTTACCACCACAGGCAGGGAAAAGCCGAGACTCGCCAGGCCAGGTTCCTCGCCGCGCCGCACAACCCTGTATGGCGCCACAGTCAGGCCGCATGCCTGGAATACCTTTTTGGCAAATATTTTGTTCATGGCCATGGCGCTCGCAAGGACCCCGGAACCGGTATAGGGTATCCCCATCACCTCGAGAAGCCCCTGCACCGCCCCGTCCTCGCCGTATCGGCCGTGCAGGCAGATGAACGCCACATTCACGGATTCACTTATCAGTTGTTGCGCCAGGTCACGACCCATGTCTACGGCTACCGCGTCATACCCCCTGGCGACAAGCGCGCCATGCACCGCAGTACCGCTCATCAGGGAAACTTCACGCTCTGCGGAGAGCCCTCCCAACAGCACTGCTATTCTCTTTTTCTTCATATCTTCCTTTGCCATGGCAAATCCTTTACTTTATTCCCCTACAATGCGCACTTCCTCTTCCAGGGTAATTCCGCAAGACTCCATTACCTTCTCCTTGATGATTCTCCCGAGCTCGATGAAGTCGGCGGCCTTTGCCCCCCCCCGATTGACCAGGAAATTGGCATGCACTTCCGAAACCTGAGCGCCGCCTATCCGGCAACCGCTAAGCCCTGCATCCGCTATCAGGCGCCAGGCCTGCATTCCATCGGGGTTCCTGAAGAAGGAGCCGGCATTGGGATAGCCCACCCGATGGGATTTGTGGCGATGGTCAAGGTATGCCCCGATCCTCTCTTCGATTTCTATAATGTTCCCCAGCGCCAGCCTGAAAGTTGCGGAAACGATGATTTCGTCATCCGCGAGGGAAAGGAATCGGTATCCGTAATTCAGCTTGCCCCGCTCGGTAACCGCAACCTCTCCCCCCCTGAGGATCTCGAGGCTTTCAACCCGGTCAAGCACAGCTGCTCCATGGGCCCCCGCGTTCATGGTGAGTGCTCCCCCCAACGTACCGGGGATCCCGATAAGGAACTCGATTCCGTCAAGGCCTCTTTCCGCGGCAAACAGAGCAAGCGTGCCGGTTGTCACTCCCGCATCGGCGACGATTAGATCGGCGTCAAGCTGCTCCAGCCGGGCAAAGCCCTTCAGGGAGATAACCGCGCCCCTGTATCCGCCGTCCCTCACCAGCAGGTTATACCCCCCGCCGATCACCATCCAGGGGATCCCGTTCGCATCCAGCGTCGGCATAAGAGCCCGGAGATCGGCAAGATCAGCCGGGATGACGAAGAGGTCGGCCGGCCCCCCGACCTTCAGGGAGGTGTGGCGGGCAAGGGGCTCATTGTCGAGAACTTCCCCCCTGATGCACCCCTTTATCAAAGAACGGATATTCTCTTCCAATTAGCATCCTCGGCATTCGTTGACCTGTGACTAGGGATATATTATTCTGCTTAACCTTCCCTGTTCCCTGTCCCCTGTTCGCTGGTCCCTGCTCCCTGATCTCCAAGCTTTTTAAGCAGCGCTTCCCCGGCCTGCCAGATATTTCCGGCCCCGAGCGTGAGGACGATGTCACCCGGCTGGACGATCCCGGCAAGATGTCCGGAAATTGCCTCCCGGTCTGCTATATAAGTCACATCCTTCTGGCCGTGTCTGCGGATTGCTCTCGCCAGCGCATCGGAGGAGACCCCCTCGATCGGTTTTTCGCTGGCAGCGTAGATATCGGTAAGAATCAGGATATCCGCGTCGTAAAAGGCGGTCACGAATTCGTCGAACAACTCCTTGGTCCGTGTGTAGCGATGGGGCTGGAAAGCCACCACAAGCCGCCGATCGGGCCAGCCGTTTTTTGCCGCCGCAAGCGTGGCCCTGATCTCGGCCGGATGGTGGCCATAGTCGTCCACCACCATGATCTCCCGCACCTCTCCCTTTATCTGGAAGCGGCGCCCCACCCCTCCGAACTGGGCGAACCCCTCGCGGATCCGCTCGAACGGGACATCCAGCTCCATAGCCACGGCGATGCAGGCGAGGGCGTTGAGGACGTTGTGGGCACCCGGCATGCTGTAGGAGATTTCCCCCATCCGATCCCCCTTGTAATGGGTTGTGAACGAGGTGCTGTTCCCGGCAAGCCGGATTTGCGAAGCGCGGATGTCGGCCTGCGTGGAGAGGCCATATGTAATGAAACGCTTTTTAACCCGCGGGATCACCTCCGCGACATTCCGGTCGTCGAGACAGAGGACCGCCAGACCGAAAAAGGGGATCTTGTTGATAAAATCGACGAAGATATCCTTGATCTCCTCAATGCCGCTGTAAAAGTCCAGGTGGTCGGCATCTATATTTGTCACCACGGCGATGGTCGGCGACAGCTTGAGGAAAGAGCCGTCCGATTCATCGGCCTCGGCTACCAGGAACTTCCCCTGGCCCAGCTTGGCATTACTGCCGAGCGTGTTGAGCTTGCCGCCGATGACGATTGTCGGGTCTATGCCGCCATGGGTCAGGACCGTGGCCACCATGGAGGTGGTCGTGGTCTTGCCGTGGGTCCCTGCAATGGCGATCCCGTACTTCATCCGCATCAGTTCCGCCAGCATCTCGGCACGGGGGATAACCGGTATCAGCCGAGCCTGGGCCTCCACGACCTCGGGGTTGTCGTCCCGAACAGCGGTGGAGGTGACCACCACGTTCACATCAACCAGGTTTTCCCTGGCATGGCCGATATGGATCTCACCCCCCAGTGAAGCGAGCCGCTCGGTGGTTTCGGAGTGACGCAGGTCGGAGCCGGAGACCTTGTAGCCAAGGTTCAGCAGCACCTCGGCGATGCCGCTCATGCCGATTCCGCCGATGCCCGTAAAATGGAAGTGCTGGGGTCTAAAAAACATTTCCTTATTGTATTGTTTCGGCTCACGCCGCAACTGTCAATGAAAATCTGGCTCAGCCTCTTGCGATCTCCTCCAAAACTTCCGCCGCTCTCCGGGCCGCGCCGGGCCTCGAGAATTTCCGCGCCGCTTCCCCCATGCTCTCCAAAGCTCCCGGCGTCTCCGCCAGACCGGCGATCACATCGAACAGCTTCGCGCCGTCCAGGTCCGCATCGCGAATCAGACGGCCCGCGCCGGCGCGCTCCAGGGCTTCCGCGTTT
>JBGQDJ010000045.1:0-11654 GCA_041495805.1 Geobacteraceae bacterium | reverse complement strand
GGCCCAAACCGAACCCTTGCCCCGACCCGTTCCCGTTGCAGCAACGGCTGTTCGTGAGGAGAAGCCCGCCCCGGTTGCGCCGGCGTTTTCTCCAACAGTGAAGACCCAGGAAGAGCGACTGCAGCCAAGGGTTCGAATAAGGGAAAAGACCCAGGAAGAATCTCGATCAGGCGGAGCCGGGACCGATTCCCTCCCTGCCCAGGAGACGCTCACCGGGTCGGCACCATCTTCCTTGACCGTAAACGGCATTGCCCTTCAGGATGATCCTGCTGAGAGCATGGCCGTGGTTAACGGCCAGATCGTGAAGAGGGGGATGACAGTCGGAGGCGCCCAGGTCGAGAGGATTTTCCTGAACAGGGTAAGATTCAGGGGGAACGGCGGAATGTTTGAGGTGCACCTTGCAAAATAGAGACGGGGGGCGTCCACACCGCAACCCGTCAAAGGAGGTAGTATGAAAACAACCAGACTCACCATTCCGGAGCTGGGCATGATCGTTGGAACCCGCGCCGCGCTTGGAGGAGGCGCCGCCCTTCTGCTGGCGGACCGGCTAACCAAAGAGCAGCGCAAATCGGTCGGCTGGACACTTTTTCTGATCGGCGCAATATCCACGATCCCCCTGGGTATCCTGGCGCTCTCCAGGCGCCGCTGAGACATGAATGGAAAACAGCACGGTTCCCTTGTGAATAATTCACCCCTCGAAACACTCAGGAAGATCTTCGGCTACCCATCATTCCGCCTCCACCAGGAGGAGATCATCTCAGGGGTGATCAGGGGAGAGGATGCCTTCGTCCTGATGCCGACCGGCGGCGGGAAGTCCGTCTGCTACCAGATCCCCTCCATCCTCCGGCAGGGTGTTGGGATCATTGTCTCTCCGCTCATCTCGCTGATGAAGGACCAGGTGGATGCCCTTGCCGCCAATGGCGTGGAGGCGGCCTTTTACAACTCCACCCTGAACGAGTCAAAAGCGCGCAGGGTGCTGGCGGATCTCCATGCAGGGCGGCTCAACCTCCTCTATGTGGCGCCTGAGCGATTGATGGGGGAGAGTTTCCTGGAGAGGTTGAAGGGATTGGAAATCGCCCTGTTCGCCATCGACGAGGCGCACTGCATCTCCCAATGGGGGCATGATTTCCGTCCGGAATATGTGCAGCTCGGTCGTCTGCGGGAGATATTCCCGGATGTGCCTCTTATCGCCCTGACCGCGACTGCCGACCCCCAGACACGCGCCGACATTATCGAGCGTCTGGGGCTTGGAAGCGCCCCCTGCATTGTCGCCGGTTTTGATCGGCCGAATATCAGCTACACTGTTTTGGAGAAGCAGAAACCCTTCCGGCAACTGATGGAGTTTCTCAAGGGACGCCCTGAACATGCAGGGATAGTATACGCCCTCTCCCGCAAGCGGGTGGAGGAAGTTGCGGCGCGTCTGGCGGAGGCGGGGGTGAATGCCGCCCCCTACCATGCGGGGCTTCCCGACGCGGAGCGTCGCCGGGTACAGGAGGCGTTTCTGCGCGATGACCTGCGCATAGTTGTGGCAACGGTAGCTTTCGGCATGGGGATCGACAAGTCCAACGTCCGCTTCGTGGTCCACTATGACCTTCCCCGCAATATAGAGAGCTACTATCAGGAGACGGGACGGGCCGGACGCGATGGTGTTGCTGCGGAGGCTCTCCTTCTGTTCGGTTACGGCGACGTTGCCATCGGCCGCGCCCTCATCGAGTCAGGAGGGAATGCAGAGCAGAACCGCATCGAGCTCCATAAGCTGAATGCGATGATAGGGTTCGCGGAGGCACTTATCTGCCGCCGCAGGGTGCTCTTAGGTTACTTTGGCGAGATTCCGGAAGAGGATTGCGGCAACTGCGACACATGTCTCAATCCTCCCGAGCGCTTCGACGCCACCGAAGAGGCGCGCAAGGCACTATCCTGTGTTTATCGGGTGGGACAGCGTTTCGGAGTGGGGCATGTGGTCGAGGTCCTGCGCGGTTCCGTAAGCCAGAGGATCAGGAGCCTGGGACACGACCGGCTCTCCACTTACGGCATCGGCAGGGAACTCTCCCAGGATGCCTGGGGGAGCATTATCCGCCAACTGGTGCACCTGGGGTATCTGGAGCAGGATATGGGGAATTATTCGGTGCTCCGGCTCACCCCCCTGGCAAAGCCGCTCCTGCGAGGTGAAGAGAAGCTGGTGCTGGCGCGGCCGCGAACCCGGATCGTCACAACCGGGAAGAAAGAGCCGAAGAGGGGAAGGAAAGGGGAGCCACACGACGAGGGTTTGTTCCAGGCCCTTCGCGCACTGCGAAAGAGGCTGGCGGACGAGCAGCAGGTGCCTCCGTTCGTTGTTTTCAGCGATGCCACCCTGATGGAGATGGCTGCATTGCGTCCGGCGGATACCGAGGAAATGGCTCGGATAAACGGGGTTGGGACGCATAAGCTTGGACGCTACGGTACTGACTTTCTCAGGGTGATCCGCGAGTTTTGCGATGAATCCGGTAAAGGAGCATCCCAATGACTATGGATTACCCGAAACATATGGTTGTGGCAGGTTGCCTGGTGCGGAATGATAAGGGGGAGGTACTGCTGATCAGGCATTACAAAAGGGGATGGGAAATCCCCCAGGGGCGGGTCGAAGAGGGTGAGAGCATCATGGAAGCCCTCCATCGCGAGGTCAGAGAGGAGACCGGGGTTGAGGTGACGCCCGGTCCCCTGGTTGCGGTCTGGTCAAAACTCTCGCCACCGGCGGCGGTTATTTTCACATTCCTTGCAGATTATGCGGGGGGCGACCTGCGTTGCAGCGACGAGAGTCCGGAGGTCGGCTGGTTCAGTGCCGATGAGGCACTATCCCTGGTTTCCCTTCCGGTGAATTGGGCCCGCTTGCGGACCCTTCTCGATTTTTCGGGCCAGGTCGTCTATCGTTCCTATTCTTCGAGCCCCTTCAAGGTGGAGTCCGAAGCGATGTGGGGGGGAACAGCGGCGCCGGAAAAATGAAAGGCCCCCGGAGATGGCGGGTTTCTGTTCCCTGCCATGCCCGGAGGCCGGTATTGTTAATAGTTGAAGCCCTGACTAACCTTTGTCCCTGTCAGGTTTTTTGAACCTGAGGGCCTTCCTTCTTCTCCTGAGCGCCTCCTGCTGCTTCCGTTTCTTCTTCACGGAAGGTTTCTCATAATGCTTTCGTTTTTTCAGTTCCCGGAAAAATCCCTCTTGCTGGAGCTTTCGCTTCAGGTTCCGGATGGCCCCTTCCACATCATTGCCATGAACGATTACTTGCAAGGGGTTATCTCTCCCTTCTGCCGCCGCTGTTGCCGCCAGGACGATTGCTTCCGGCGTAGCCACCTCTGCCGCCTCCGCCGCCCCCGCCGCCATGACCGCGGTCCTCGCGTTCCTTAGGCGGACGCGCCTCATTTACCGTCAGCGCCCGGTCTCTCAGCATCGTGCCGTTCAATGCGGTAATCGCCTTGACGGCGTCCGCGTCGTTTGCCATTTCCACAAAAGCAAAACCTTTCGGCTGGCGGGTAAACTTGTCAGTTATGATTTTGACTGAAGTTACCTGCCCGGCATCTGAAAAAAGAACATTTAGCTCTTCTTCCGTGGCTTCCCATGAAAGATTTCCGACAAATATCTTGTTCCCCATCTGTAAACTCCTTTCACTGCCGGATAATAAAAAGCCCGGTGACTTTCAAAATCGTCGGGTTTGCTGAACTTTAAAAGAGGGTTGACTCTAACATAAAAAAAACCGTTTGTATCTAAAAATGATGAGAAATTACAAATTCAAAATTAATTGATTCCGCAGGCCTGTTATTGCTCCTCGGGCGGGGTGGACAATTCAGTAGCGCTCTGCATCCCGGTCGCAACTTCGCTGATTATCCCCTTTTTCACATAGATCGGACGGACATGTGCCCTGATCTTCGGAAGCATCCTGGCAAAGATCAACCCTCCGGCGAGACAGGAGACGCCACCTATCAGGAGAGTCATTCTCACCCCCAGAGTGTTTGTGATTGTTCCGGCGATGAGACTCCCGAATGGGGCCATTCCGATAAAAGACATGGTGAAGAGGCTCATTATGCGGCCCCTTTTGTCATCATCAACAATAGTCTGAAGGATGGTGTTGCTTGAAGCAATAAGCGCCATGGAGCCGAAGCCGGTAAAAGTGAGGATAAGGATGGAAAGCGGTAGCGACGCGGATAAGGAAAAGGAGCAGAGACCTATGCCGAAAATAATCGTGGCTCGGACAATGAGCTTGCCGAGTCCCAGAACGCTCTTTCGCGAGGCAAGGTAGATAGTGCTGACCAGAGCACCGCAGCCGGACGCGGCCATGAGAAATCCGTAGGTCTGGGCATTACCGTGGAGGATCTCTCTGGCGAATACAGGCATCATGATTGTGTAAGGCATTCCCATAAGGCTCACAAGGGCCATAAGGAGGAGGATGCCGCGTATGGGCGCGAAACCGAAAGCGTAACTGAATCCTTCCCGCAATTCGTGAATTATGTGGCGCTTTTCCTGGCGAGGTTGCTTCGGCTGGATACGTATTGCTGTCAGGGCGATGAGGACCGCCAGGTAACTGAATGAGTTCAATATGAAGCATGTCCCTTCCCCGAATGCGGCGACAAGGAGCCCTGCGATAGAGGGGCCGATCAGGCGGGCGGAGTTGAACATGGACGAGTTGAGGGCAATGGCGTTGCCCAGATCCTCACGGTTGTCGAGGATTTCAACGAAGAACGCCTGTCGAGCCGGGATGTCGAAAGTGTTTATCAGCCCCAGGATCAGGCTCAGGGCAATGATATGCCAGACCTTTACGATATCCGCCAGCACCACGAAAGCAAGGAGCGCCGCCTGGAGCATGGAAAGGGCCTGGGTGCAGATGAGGAGCCGCCGCCGGTCCCACCGGTCGGCAAGCACACCGGCAACCGGGGCCAGCAGAAAAGTCGGAATCTGACCCATAAAGCTGACAACCCCGAGGAGAAAGGCCGAACCGGTCATACGGTAGACGAGCCAGCTCATAGCGACCTGCTGCATCCAGGTGCCGACCAGCGAAATGCTCTGACCTGCAAAATAAAGCCTGAAATTGCGGGAGCGCAAGGAACGTAAAAGGAGTTGCAGGCGCATGCCGTTATTGTTGGATCCTTTTCCTATGTTCATCACCGTTTCCATTAATCCAGTATTGCGTTCACATGCTACCAGCAGAAAGGACTTTTGTCACGATACATGAGAACGGATTTGCAAAAAGTAAAACCCATGGGGGAACAAGCGGCAAGCTCTTCTGGTATTGAAGAGGGTGGAGAAAATATTGCCGAAGTGATACGATATTTTTTGCATCTTCCCTGCATATGGGTTATAAAATTATGACATGTAAAAAGTCGATTAAGAAAATTATCGAGAGGGATTATTGCCATGATCACCCACATCGTTTTTTTCAAACTCATTGAGCCAACGTCCGGAAACATCGCCGTGATTCGGGGTAAGCTCATGGCCATGTCGGGAAAGATTCCATCGATCAGAAGCATCGAAGTTGGAGTTGACATAGTCCGCTCCGAACGCTCATATGATCTTGCCCTGGTGACCCGGTTTGACTCCATAAACGATCTCCAGGCCTATCAGGTCCATCCCGTTCATGCCGATGAGGTGGTGCCCCACGTGAAATCGGTCTGTTCATCCATCGTGGCGGTGGATTATGAGGATTAGTGGATAGCGGATAGAATAATTCACTAAACGCTAAACGCTAAACGCTGATTTTAAAATGCAGTGGAGGTAAACATGGTAAACGACATAGCCGGCCTGTCATGGGATACCGCTCCACTATACCCATCCCCTGATTCGGCTGAACTGCAACTGGACTTCTCCATTGCAGCTGAACAGGTTGAAGCGTTTCGGGGAAGATATCAGGGGAAAACCGCCGGGCTCGACCATGCTGCAATGCTGGAAGCTCTGCTAGAATTCGAGGCCCTCAGCGAGAGGGTTACTAAGCCGCAGATGTATGCCCACCTCCTTTTCGCCGCCGATAGTGAGGACGACGCGAATAAGTCACTCTCCCAGAAGGCGGCCGAATTCGGCAACCTGATGGTCAGGCAACTCCTTTTCTTCGATCTGGAAATCATGGCGATTCCCGACGACAGGTTCGCCTCTTTGTGCGACGATGAGAGGCTGGCCAATTACCGCCACTACCTTGCCAACGTCAGGAAGTTCCGCGCCCATACCCTTTCGGAGCGTGAGGAACAGCTCCTTAAAAGGAAGGACATGACAGGCGCCGACGCATTCTGCCGCCTGTTCGACGAAATCTCCGCATCTTTCCGCTACAAAATGTATGTTGATGGAGAAGAGCGCGACTTCACCGGCGAGGAGCTGCTCGGAATGCTCCATCACACGGACCCGGACCTACGGGAAAGGGGCTTCGCCACCTTTCTTTCGCGGCACGAAGAAGAGGGGATCGTCTTTTCGGCGGTTTTCAACGATATCACCCTGGACCACTCCCAGGAGCTGGAGCTGCGCAACTATTCGACTCCCATGGAGCCGACCAATATCGCCAATGAGATAGAGGCGCCGGTGGTTGAGCGCCTTATGGCGGTCAGCGAAGCGAATTATCCGCTCGCCCGTGACTATTTCCGCCTAAAGGCCGGGCTGCTGGGTCTGCCGAAGCTGAAAAACACCGATATATATGCGCCGATAGGAACCGAAAGCCGCAGCTATACCTTTGCCGAGGCAAAGGAGCTGGTGTTAAATGCGTACCGTGAGTTCAACCCGGCCTATGAATCGATAATCGATGCATTTTTCACGAAACGTCGGATCGATGTTCTCCCCCGGCCCGGCAAGGGGGGAGGGGCCTTCTGCATGGGGATGACCCCGTCGCTTCCCCCTTATGTGCTGATGAACTTTACCGGCAATCTGCGCGATGTGGCGACCCTTGCCCACGAACTGGGCCACGGTCTCCATTTCGTCCTAGCCGGTTGCCAGACCATGCTCAATTACCATGCCCCTCTCCCCCTTGCTGAAACAGCCTCGGTTTTCGGGGAGATGCTCCTTACCCGCCATCTGCTGGAGAAGGAGACCGACCGGAATGTCAAGGTGGCGCTCCTCTGCGCAAAGATCGAGGACATAATCGCCACGACCTTCCGCCAGAATGTCCTGACCCGCTTTGAAGAGCGGCTGCATCTGGAACGGAGTGAAGGGCTCCTCACTTCGAACCGCATCTGCACCATCTGGTGGGAAGAGAATGAAAAACTGTACGGCGACTCCGTCGAGATGATCGAGCCGTATCGCTGGGGATGGAGCTATATCTCGCATTTCATCCACACCCGTTTCTATTGCTACTCCTATGTCTTTGCCGAACTGCTGGTCCTTTCCCTCTACCGCGCCTATCTCCAGGAAGGGGAGTCCTTTATCCCCCGCTACGAGGCGATACTCAGATCAGGATCGGCTCTCTCGCCCGCTGATACGGTCATGCCCGCGGGTATGGATCTTGCCGATCCGGATTTCTGGCAGAAAGGGTATGATCTGTTGCGCGACCTGATTGAAAATCTTCGGGAACTTACAGGTTAATGAGTCCACAACAACTGAAAGTTAAAAAGTACTGGAGGTCTACATGGGGGAACCTTGGTCGATCGGCATAGATCTTGGAGGCACCAAGCTGGAGGCCGCGTGCATCGACGAGATGGGGCGCGTCCGTCAGCGGGTGCGCAAGGCCACCAACGTCAAAGCCGGCCCATCCGCCATCATCGAGGATGTAATTGCCTGCATGTGGTCGTTGCGGGAAGGGGCGGAAACACCCCCTGTAGGCGTGGGAGTTGGAGTTGCCGGACAGGTTGAAAAAGATAGCGGGATAGTGAAATTCGCACCCAATCTCGATTGGCGCGATGTCCCTCTCCAGGAGGAGTTGCAACGATCAGTCGGGCTGCCGGTGATCGTGACCAACGATGTGCGCGCGGCAACCTGGGGTGAATGGCTGCATGGCGCGGGCAGGGGGTGCGATGATATTCTCTGCATGTTTGTCGGCACCGGCATCGGCGGCGGAGTGGTCAGCGGCGGGCAGATGCTGTCGGGTTGCAATAATACCGCCGGCGAGGTGGGACATATAACTGTCGATCTGAATGGCCCGATATGCACCTGTGGAAACCGCGGCTGTCTGGAGGCCCTGGCGGGAGGATGGGCAATTACCCGGCAGGCCCGGGAAATAGTCATCGCCGATCCGGAAGGGGGCCAACTGATGCTGGAAATGGCAGGCGGCCGGATCGAGGAGATCAACGTGGCGACAGTTGCCAGGGCTGTACGGGGGGGGGACCCTCTTGCTCGGCAATTGATGGACCGTGCGGTTGATGCACTGGTTGCGGGCGCATCAACCCTGGTGAACGCCTTCAACCCATGCCGTCTGATACTTGGCGGAGGGGTGATCAGCGGCATACCCGAGTTGATCGGCAGGATCGACAAGGGGTTGCGAGTACAGGCGCTGGAAGCTGCTTGCTCGTCACTCCTGGTGACACCTGCGGGCTTGCGCACCGATGCGGGAGTGATAGGCGCCGCCGCCCTGGCGATCCGCTCATTTACCAAGAACGGAAAATATCCCTGATATCATTTTCCGGCACTATTCCGGTTTAATACGCAAGAAGGACAAGTTTTGAAACTGAGAGAAAAGCGATGTTAAACGGCAGTAAAATTGTTGTTGTCATGCCCGCATACAACGCCGAAAAAACCCTGGAAAGCACTTATAACGACATTCCCTTTGATATCGTAGATGACGTGGTGCTGGTCGATGACGCAAGTTGCGATCGTACCCCCGAAATTGCCAGGGGCATGGGAATCCATACTATCGTTCATGTCAATAACCTGGGATACGGCGGGAACCAGAAGAGCTGTTACCGTACCGCCCTGGAGCTTGGCGCGGACATCGTCATTATGCTCCACCCTGACTACCAGTATACCCCCAAGCTGATCCCGGCCATGGCAGCCATGATCGCCTACGGCGAATTCGATGCTGTTCTTGCCTCGCGGATTCTGGGTGTCGGCGCTTTGAAAGGCGGCATGCCTCTTTACAAGTACATTGCGAACCGCTTCCTGACCATGCTTGAAAACCTGCTCCTGGGGCACAAACTCTCCGAATACCACACCGGCTACCGCGCTTTTTCCCGGGAGATCCTGGAGCGACTGCCGCTTGAGAGGAATTCCGATGATTTTGTCTTCGACAACCAGATGCTGGCGCAAATCATCTGGTATGGTTACCGGATTGGAGAGCTCAGTTGTCCCACGAAATATTTCGAGGATGCCTCTTCCATCAATTTTAGCCGCAGCGTGGTCTATGGGTTGGGGGTACTGAAGACGGCCATTCATTTCCGCCTGCAGAAGTGGGGGGTGGCCAGGTCGGCAATTTTTCCATAGGATCTGCATGTTGGCATAACTACCGAACAGACGGTAATCACTCAGGGTATCAAGATTGAACGCCTCCCGGACCCAGGATATTACAGGAGCCGGCCTGCCAGTTTAAAGAGATAAGCGGACTCTATATCCCCCACTATTTTATTTCGAATTACTCCGTTTCTATCAAGAATGAAAATTGTCGGAAACCCGACTACACCATACTGCCGTGAGATCATTTTATGCTCATCGGTCAACATCGTAAAAGTCAATCCATTATTCACTGCAAATAACCGCACTCTACTCTCGTCGTCACCAACATTTACAGCCAGAATAGACAACCCTTTATACTTGTTGAGATTGAACCAGGGTTCAATCTGTTTTATTCTGTCTCCGCAACATGAGCTGGACCAGAAATAAATGACAACGACACTGCCTTTCAGCCTGTTCAGGCTGATGTATTCACCGTTTACATCGTTGCATGAGATGACCGGCGGAGTTTCCCCGGTTTTTGGAACAGTTTTTTCCTCGCAACCGGATAAAAAGTTGGGGAGAGCAAGTAATAAACATATTAACGGTATAATCGAACCGGAGATCAACGCTCGAAAATGTCTAAATGGAATGGGGAATCGAGAGCACATGTTACATCATATAGCATGTTCTCAGAAGTTTTTGAAGTATCTGATTGTATTTGCAAAAAAGGTATACGGTTCACCGGCCGCTATTTTTTATGACAGGTGAGGCACAATGCACTTCGTTGGTCACTCATGACCAGATGGCTCTTTTCCGGGTTAAACGGGTCGTGGCAGGTAAGACATCCGACTTTCCCGTTGGCAAAAATCATTTTGGAGTTGTTATAAATCGGTTTGTATCCTTTCCCGGAAATTACATACCGGTTATAATCCATGCCGATCGGATGATCCATATTTATACTTGACACCGTGTTGCTCCCCTTAAATGGATTGTTTCTCACGTCCACAGTAACAACATGCGCGGCTAAGCCGTCATGACATCCAAGGCATAATGCCGACAAGCTGTCAATATCCTGCGCAACGCCGATTTCACGAGGGTTATTCTTAGGCAATGAAGGGAGGTAGTCCCCGTCATATTCTTCAACCGAAGCCTTGGAGACATCGGCATACATTTCCTCCACTGACTGAAAATTTGGCGAATTCCTCTGGGTAGCCGATATTACCATGGACACATAACGCCTTTTTATAGCGGGATCTTCCTTCAATTGGAGAGTAAATAAACAGGTTTCATCACTTCCCGGTCTGGATACAGACTGCATTCCCCAGGCAAGATGATCAGGTAATGTAGTCACCATTAGAGCAAAAACTGATATAATCAATACCATTTTGCTTAGCTGCGCCGAAACGTTTTCCTTTATCATGACAACTACCCCCTTTCTCAAGTGTCATGATTTATCTTTCAAGGATGGTTCCAAGACGCTGTTTATTGCACATAGTTCATAACATGCTTGAATAGCTGCTGAAAATAAATGATTTGAAAATAGTTTTCAATTAATATTGCGGTCTGTAATGTTCAACTTTAGAACAGTTGTTATCCAAAACTTCCCGCTCGCCTTAAGAATGATGAAAATTCAAGAGACGTCACTCCGGCGAAACCGTGTCCGGATGTTTATCAACTGACTGAAATGACGGGATTACAGCTTAAACCGGAAAGTGGGGGATATGCTTTCTGAGATTCATTATGGAAGGAAGGTTTACTCCTGTTGTGTTGCTGAACAGGTGGTGACTTGCTTGTGTACAATGCCGTTTTGGAAATTAGTTTATTTGATTGACACATCTAAGATTTTCAGTTTATACATAATGACGTTGTGATGGAAAAGCTTTGGTTTTCGTAGACTACCTGCAAAGATATTTATAACTTCGTTTCTGCCAGGATAATATCCTGTAACTAATTCATATCGTTATACCCCGGCCCGACTAGGATTGTGCGAATGAAAATCAACCCGTATTTACTCCTCCTGGCCTCCTGCATTCTGTTAATGTTCTATTCATTTGCATTTGCCGACTCGTGCGTTACTACAACTTGCCATGTTGCCATCGGCGCATTGAAGAATCCCCACTCCCCCGTTAAAGAGGGGGACTGCCTCTCCTGCCATAAGCAGAAGGTCAAGGAACACCCTGTCAAGGGGGGAAAGAGCTTTGAATTGACGGCCAAGGGCGCGGCACTCTGTAGTCAGTGCCATGATGCAAAGGGGAAAAAGAAGGTTGTGCACCCGCCGATAAAGGAGGGTGACTGTCTCGCATGCCACAAACCGCACGGAGGCAGTGGCCGCTACCTTTTGGACGTGGGTGAGG
>JBGQDJ010000044.1:0-11743 GCA_041495805.1 Geobacteraceae bacterium | reverse complement strand
CGCCAGCCGCACCAGTTCCATCAATGCCTTCGATCCTCTTTTCGACGAGGAACCCCGCACCAGCTTGATGTTGAACCACTTGAATACATTTGCGATTATCTCTCCGTCCCCGTGACTGCTGACAAGGGCATGAACCCCTTTTCCTTTATAGGCGAATGGGGACATGAGCAGCCTGCTGTGCCAGAAAACGACAATTGTCCCTTCACTCCGCAAGTGAAAGGCCTCTGGAACTTCGGCGCTCATGATCCTGATTCTCATTGTGGAATAAAGAATCCTGACGGCAAGGTAAATGAGCGCTGGGAGGAGTCTTGTGGCCTCCCGGTTTTTCACTCTGCGCAAAATATCCTTGATCCTCGGTTTCATCAACTCTGGAACTGCATGTCATAAAGTTTTTTGTACAACCCTTTACGGCCCAGCAGGTCGCCATGAGTTCCGGTTTCCACGATCTCACCGTTTTCCAGTACTACAATCCTATCGGCGTGGAGTATGGTCGAAAGGCGATGGGCTATGACAAAGGTGGTTCGGTTGGCCATCAGGTTGTTCAGGGCGTTCTGCACCATCTGCTCGCTTTCCGTGTCAAGGGCGCTGGTCGCCTCGTCGAGGATCAGGACCGGGGCATCCTTCAGGATAGCGCGTGCAATACATATCCGCTGTCGCTGACCGCCGGAGAGCCTGACCCCCCGGTCTCCGATATTGGTCGCGTAGCCATCGGGCGTCTCCATGATAAATTCGTGAGCAAATGCCGCCCGCGCGGCTGTCTCCACCTCTACGTCGGTTGCATCAGGTTTGCCGGACCTTATGTTGCCGGCGATAGAGTCATTGAAAAGGAAAGTTTCCTGATCGACCAATGCAATCTGGTTAAGCAGGTCCTTCAATCGCAAGGAGCGGATGTCAATGCCGTCAATTAATACCTCGCCGCGGCTGACATCGTAAAACCGGGGGATGAGGGAGACCAGGGTGGTTTTCCCCCCACCCGACTGTCCCACAAGGGCAATGATTTCTCCGCAACGGCCTTCAAGGCTTATGTTCCGGAGCACCCAGTCGTCTACTTCGTTGTAACGGTACCAGACATCCCGGAAAACGACGTTACCAGTGGAGCGGCCAAGTTCCAGCGGTTGCACGGGATCGACTATCTCCGCTTTTTCATCGATCGCGTCGAAAACCCTCTCCGCGGCGCCAAGCGAACGCTGGAGGGCATTGTAGGTGCTGTTCAGCTTCTTGACCGGATTAAAGAGCAATATCATGGCGGCGAGGAAAGAAAAAAGATCTTCCGGCTTCAGCATTCCGTTCCTTACCATGTAAAGTCCCGCCCAGAAGACACCGGCAACTCCTAAGGAAGTCAGTAGTTCCATAACCGGCACAGAGATCCCCTCGTATTTGATCCCCTTGCGGACATAGTAATAGAATTCCCGGTTGGCCGCAGCAAACTTGGCGACTTCCTTTTCCTCGATGCCAAAGGCCTTGAGGACCTTGATCCCGGCATAACTCTCCTGCAGGATGCTCGTCAGCTTCCCCATGCGCCCCTGGCTCTCGCGGGCCGCGTTCTTGATCCGGCGGCCGATCTTCTGAGCCGGATAGACGGTGGCGGGAAGGACAAAAGCGGCAATAATTGCCAGTTTCCAATTGAGGTAAAAGACCACCCCGAGGAGAATGAGCGCACCGAAACCGTCGCGGAAGAGTCCGGTAATGACGTTCGCTATCCCCTCCTGCATCATCCCCACGTCGTTAAGAACTTTTGATATGAGTACCCCGATCTGGTGACGATTGAAAAAACCGAGACTGAGCCGGATATTTCTGTGGTACAGCTCGTTGCGAATGTCCTGAATAGCCAGTTGGCCTGCCGTCCTTATGAAGTAATCATTGGTATAGCGACTGAGACCGCGAACGAGGAAGATAACGATAATGGCCACCGGCAGGTATCCAAGAAGGAGCCAGTTGCTTTGCACAAAGAGTTGCTTGACGAGGCGCCCCGACAGATAGGCGAAAATACCATCCATGCCGCCGACAACCGATGAGGCAAGCGCTGAAATGCCGATCCGCCACCAGTAAGGACGGCTGTATGTGATAAGACGTTTGAAGGTTTTCATTGCGTATCCTGACTGTCCGTAACCATCTCTACGAGCAACTTCGCCACCCTTGCCGACCCTCCGCCCATGCCAAGTTTCGCCTTGACACCGGCCAGCTTTTGCCGCATCTCCCGCACGTATACGTCATCGGTCAGAATGCGGCCGATTTCCGCCGCTATCCAGCCGGGTTCTGCCTCATCCTGGAGCAATTCCCGGACTACCCGCTCACCGGCCACTATGTTGCAGATCCCGAAATGATCAACCTTTATGAGCCTTTTCCCCACTGCATAGGTAAGGGGTGAGACACGATAAATGATGACCATCGGCACCCCCATCAGTGCGGCCTCCAGAGTCACGGTTCCGGAAACGGAGATTATCGCGTCACAGACCTGCATCACGTCATAGATTTTCCCTTCGACAACCTTGATATCGAGGGGATTGGTTCCGAGAAAAGGCGAGATGTCGGCCTTGCTCAGGCTGGAAGCCAGAGGAAGTATGAACTGAAGATCCGGGTAGTGCTTGCGAAGAAGGGTTGCAGCATCAATGATCGTTGCCATGAGATTGCGTATTTCGCCTTTCCTGCTGCCGGGGAAGAGACCGACGGTTTTTCTTGCAGGATCCAGTCCGAAACACACCTGGGCCTCCGGGCGGGTCATGGTCGGATGAACAGTATCGACAAGAGGATGGCCGACAAAGGTGACCTGAACACCCTCTTTTTCGTAGAAGGGGACCTCGAAAGGGAATACCACGGCCATCCGGTCAACCAGCCGGGCGATTTTTTTCACCCTCCCCACACGCCATGCCCAGACCTGCGGACTTATGTAATAGAGGACCCTGACCCCTGCTCTTTTTGCTGTTTTCGCCAGGTGCAGGTTGAAATCCGGATAGTCGATAAGGATAAGAAGGTCGGGAGGGTCGGTCCGAATGATTTTTTTCAGGATAGAGAATGCGCGGTAAATGACCCTGGAATGGGAAACGACCTCGACCAGGCCGACTACCGCCATTTCGGAGGCGTCAACCAGGATTGTAACTCCCTCGTCCCGCATTCTCGGGCCGCCGATGCCGAAGAACGACAGGCGGGGATCGATACGGAGGGCTTCTTTGACCAGGTTGGAACCGTGGAGATCACCGGAAGCCTCACCGGCGACGATCATAATTCGTTTATTCAATAAAACACCTGCCGCTAGCCGCTGGTAGCTAGCTGCCAGCTTCCGTAATTAATCCCTCATTAATAAGCTCGATTGTAGCCAGCCACCAGCTACAAGCCAGCAGTCACCGATTTTACCACCCCGACCACTTGCCGCACCTGATCGTCGGACATTTCCGGGAAAATTGGGAGCGACATGCAGCGTCCGGCGATCTCCTCGGCAACAGGGAGGGATACCTTGCTGTAATCCAGTGCAAACACTTCCTGCCGGTGTAGCGGGATCGGGTAATAGACTGCTGATGCAATCCGGGAAGCCGAAAGTGCTTCCATGATCGCCTCCCGATGGTCGGTGAGAACAGTATACTGATGGTAGACATGGGTCCCCTTGCCATCTTCATGGGGCGGGATTACCGGAGAGTCTTTCAGCAGGGAAGAGTAAAGAGCGGCGACCCGTCTGCGCCCGGCGTTGTATTCATCAATACGCTTCAGCTTGACACGCAATACCACCGCCTGTATCTCGTCGAGACGGCTGTTGTAGCCGATCACGCTGTGATGGTACCTGACCCGGCTTCCGTGATTGCGGAGAATGCGCAACTCTTCCGCAAGTTCCGGCGAGTTTGTGGTAATCATGCCGCCGTCACCGTAACAGCCGAGGTTCTTGCTGGGGAAGAAGCTGAAGCAGCCGAAGGCGCCGATGCTGCCGGTCATCCTGTTGCCGGTTGCCGCTCCGAATGACTGGGCGCAATCCTCTATGATGCTTAGTCCGTGTTTTTTGCAGACAGATTCAATTGCCGGCATATCGACCGGCTGGCCGAAGAGGTGTACCGGTAGCACGGCACGACTCTTCGGGGTGATGGCCGCAACGATAGCGGCAGGGTCGATGTTGAAGGTCCTTGGGTCAATGTCTACAAAAACAGGCGTGGCGCCCACATAACGGATCGCTTCCGCAGTTGCGATAAAAGTGAAAGGTGTTGTTATTACCTCATCCCCGGCCCCGATGCCTGCGGCTGCCAGGGCCAGATGGAGGGCGTCCGTGCCGGATGCGACAGAGACGGCGTGCTCCACTCCCAGGTAAGCAGCTGCCTCGTCTTCAAAGGAGGAGACATTCGGGCCCAGTATGAACTGGGTTTTCTCAAGGGCTTCGAGAATTCCGCTGTCGATCTCATTTTTTAATTGCAGGTACTGGATTTTCAGGTCCACCATTGGAATCATATTCTCAACTCCTCTGTCGCTTCGTGGTGACTGGTGAATTGTTTTACCAGCTACCAGTTACAGTTTCTTAATGATCTTCAGCGCCGTTTCCAGCGCCTGCCTGCCGTCTTCACCCGAAACAACCGGCGGTTTGCCCGTCGCAATTGAGTCGAGGAACGCCTCAATTTCACTCTTCAAGGCATCCGTCTGGCCGAAACTATGTTCTTCTTTCGTTATATTGGGAACCCCGGGAAACATCTCTCCGTCACCCTTGCGGAATACCGCGAACGTCTTGTTCTGGAAATCGACGCTGATATATGCGTCCGGCTGGAAGATCCGCATCTTCCGCTCGCTTTTCAGGCTGATCCGGCTGGCCGTGACGTTGGCGATACAGCCGTTCGCAAACTGGATGCGGGCATTGGCTATGTCCTCCTCCTCCGAAAAGACCGGCGTTCCGATGGAATTGATCTGTGCGACCTTTGATCCGACAATGTTCTGGATTATGTCGATATCATGGATCATCAGGTCGAGCACGACATTAACATCTGTCCCCCTTGGCTTGAAAGGGGCGATCCGGATCGATTCGATAAAACCTGGCTTGCTGACAACGCCGTCCAAGGCAAGTACTGCCGGGTTGAAGCGCTCCAGGTGTCCCACCTGAAATACCGCTTTCATGGAGGCTGCAATGCGGATAAGCTCATCAGCCTCGGCCAGGGTGTTTGTGATCGGCTTTTCCAGGAGAACATGCACCCCTTTCTCGAGAAACGCCTTTGCCACCTCGTAATGGGACTGGGTCGGCACCACTATGCTGACAGCGTCTACTTGGCCGAGAATTTCCCGGAAATCGGCGCAGCTCCGGGTCCCGACTTTTTCGGCCACCTGCGCCGCTCTCTCTTGATCCAGGTCCACTACGGCAACCAGTTCGGCATTGTCCAGTTGCGCATATTTTTCGGCGTGGAACTGGCCAAGGTATCCAACCCCTATCACAGCGGTCCTGATCCTTTTAGTCAACGGCAGATACCCCTTTCCGATTTTTCTATGAACTCGACAAAATGCCCGATTTCAGGAATGGCGGGAAGCTCGCTCCTTATCCGCGCCAGCGCATCGACAACACGCAGCTTGGAGTGAACCAGTATGCGGAATGCCTTCTTCAGGACCGAGATGCTCTCTTCCGCAAAACCACGGCGCCGCAGCCCCACCAGATTCAGTCCGCGCATCCTCGCCCGGTCGCCGGCGGCAATCGTGTATGGAGCAACATCCCGGCCCACCATTGCCCCTCCGGAGAGCATGGAGCTTTCGCCGATCCGTACATACTGATGGATGGCGGAGAGCCCCCCGAGTATCGCGAAGTCTTCAACAAGAACGTGCCCTGCCAGAGTCGATCCGTTCGCCATGATCACCCGATTGCCGATTACACAGTCATGGGCAACGTGGCAGTAAGCCATAAAGAGATTGTCATTTCCGATTGAGGTCTCGCCGATGCCGGTAACCGTCCCCGGCTGGAGAGTCGCGAACTCCCGCACAATGTTCCTGTCGCCGATAATAAGCCAGGTCTTTTCTCCCTTGTACTTCAGGTCCTGGGGAACCCCTCCAACGGCGGCAAGAGAAAAGATCCTGTTATCTTCGCCGATCCTTGTCCATCCGTCAATCACTGTATGGGCGCCCACCGAGGTTCCCCGGCCGATAGTCACATGTTCGCCGATCACCGCATAGGGTCCCACCTCGACGTTATCGTCCAACTCTGCCTTCGGGTCGATTATGGCGGTCGGATGGATCATATTAACTCCAGGCTTAAGGCTGAAGGAAAACCCTTTAAACCTTCAGTCTTCAGTCTGCTTTACTTGTCCGCGAATGTTGCCTTCAGTTCGGCTTCCGTAGCCAGCTTGCCGTCAACAAAGACCTTGCCGTTGAATACCCAGATGTTGCGGCGGTTGGAGACGGCTTCCATCTCGATGCGGAGCTGATCACCGGGAATGACGGGCCGGCGGAACTTGGCGTTGTTAATGGCTACGAAATAGCACAATTTATTGCGGATCTCGTCGTTGGAGGCCAGATAGGCGAGGATCCCCCCCACCTGGGCCATGGCCTCAATGATCAGGACGCCGGGCATCACCGGATGTCCAGGGAAGTGCCCGGGGAAAAAGGGCTCATTGATGGTGACATTTTTCAGTCCGACAATCTTCTTCCCTTCCTCGTGCTCGACAATCCTGTCCACCAGCAGAAACGGAAAACGGTGGGGCAAAATCTTCATGATTTCATTGATGTCAATCATTGCAGCCTCCATGTTCAAAAATAAATGCAGGGGCGAACACAAGGGTCTGCCCCTACAATTGGTGTTCTATTTATCGGCCAGTTTCTCTTCCAGTTCCCGCAAGCGTTTTTCCATGGCGCTCAGGCTCTTGCGCATCTCCGGGAGTTTAGGGATGGTCCCCATGGAGCGCAGCCAATCCCGATGGGGCATGGTGGGGATGCCGCTGAAGATGGCGTTGGCCGGCAGATTGCCGGGCACCCCGGACTTGGCCCCCACCATTGTGAAGGCCCCTATCTCCAGGTGCCCCGCAATCCCGACCTGGCCGCCCAAGGTTACATGCTCGCCGAGTTTGGCGCTCCCCGAGATCCCGACCTGGGAGACAATCATGCAGTTTTCGCCGATCTGACAGTTATGGGCGATCTGCACCAGGTTGTCGATCTTCGTCCCTCGCCTGATCAGGGTCACTTCGAGGGCGGCGCGATCGATGGCGGTATTGGCGCCTATCTCCACATCGTCCTCCAGCACCACTATGCCGATCTGCGGTATCTTGTACCAGCCTTTGCCGTCAGGCGCATATCCGAAGCCGTCACTCCCGATCACCGCGCCGCAATGTATGATGACCCGGCTGCCGATGCGGCACCTCTCACGCACGGTGACGTTGGCGTGGATGGTGACGTCATCACCCACTTCCACCCCCTCATAGAGGACCGCGCCCGGATGTATGATAACCCTGGACCCGAGCTTGACGCCGTCGGCCACATATGCGCCGGGACAGATCGTCACCTCTTCGCCCATGACAACATTCTCGCCGAGGAAAGCCCCTGTCATCACGCCCCTTGCTTTGGGCCGATGTACGTAGAAAAGGGTCAGGAGCTTGGCAAAGGCGAGATAAGGGTTTTTTACCTCGATGACATTTCTGCCATGCCGCTCTGCCCCCGGTGGGAGAACGACCGCGGCTGCCCTGGTTGTGGCGACTTTCGCGGCATACTTCGGGTTGGCGAGAAAGGTGATCTGCCCCTCCCGTGCGTCATCAAGACTGGCAATACCGTGAATCAGCGCATTCTCATCACCTATGACCGTTCCGTCGAGATGGTCGGCCAACTCCTTCAGGCTCTTTTCCATGCCGTCACCCCCCTGAACTTTATATTATTTCTTCCTCGAAGCGTTGAACGTCTTCAAAATTTCGTCGGTCAGATCGGCCTTTTCATCCACATAGATCATTCCATCGTTTTTTACAAAAACAATGGTATAACCGTTCTTGCGGCCGTACTCCTGGATGATCTTGACTATCGACTCGACAATCTTGTTGGTCAGCTCGTCATTTTTCCCCTGCAGGTCATCTTGGGCGTCTTTAAGGAAGCGCTGGTACTCCTTGAGTTTCTGCTGATAGTCCTTTTCCTTGGCGCTGCGCGTCGACTCCGAGAGGAGCACGCTCTGCTTTTCCAGTTCCGACTTCAGCTTCTTCAGCTCCTCTTCGCGGCTGTTTTTCTCCCCCTCGTATTTATTGGCCCTGACCGCGAGCTGTTCCTTGGCCTCCTTGCCGGCAGCGGAATTAAGCAGGATCTTCTGGACATCCACGGAACCGAGTTTTACCCCGTCTGCGCCGAGCGCCGCGGAGGCGAGGGGAAGAGAAAGGGCGATGATGAGAGCGGTGATGATACGTTTCATGTTATATCTCCTTTTATTGGATTAGAAAAAGCTTCCAAGTGAAAATTCCAGTTTGCCGGTTTTTTTGTCAATACCCTCGCGGGGATTGAAAGGTATGCCGTATTCCAGACGCAATGGGCCCATCGGTGAGAGCCAGCGGAAACCGAATCCGTAGCTGGCCTGCACTTTGGAAAACAGATTGCCGAAACCATCAACGGAATTGCCTGCATCCATGAACACAACCCCCTTGAGGCCGGCCGCGCTGATCAGAGGGAATATATATTCCACCCCGAAGTACGCCTCTGAGTCTCCCCCGAGGAAGGCGCGGACAGTGTTTATGGTGGGATTACCTTTTCCATCCTGCCCGATTTCTATGGTAGGTTTAAAGGGAGATACCGTCCTGCCGCCGTAGCCGCGGATTGTATTTATCCCCCCCAGGTAGAATTTCTCGTCTATCGGAATGTCTCTGCCCAGTCCCTGGATATATCCGAGGGCGCCCCGCATGGAGAGTACGGTCCCCCAGGGCATGGGATAGAAGACCTTTGCGTCCCCCAGGTAACGCAGGAAGCGGTTGGTCCCCCCCAGTCCCGCAAACTCGAGGGAGAGGTTGTTCATCATCCCTTTTGTCGGTTCGAGGTGATAATCGGTGGTGTTACTTGACAGGCTGGCGGCAATGGAACTGGTGGTGCCGTCCGTCTCCGGCTGGATGCTTCGCAGCAGAGTCGCGGACTGGTTGAAGATTTTCTTCTGCTCATATGTATAGACCCAGAGTGTGCTGAGCTCATCGGATATGGGGTAGCCCGCCTTGATGTCGCCGCCGGTCGCCCTTCTGGTGTAGTCGATATAATCCCGCTGGGTCCGGTAGATGTCGGCTCCCACGGTCCACTTGGAGTCCATGAAGTAGGGATCGGTTATTCCCAGGTTGTAGAACTGGGTTTTCGTGCCCAGAGAAGCGGACAGATTTGCCTTCAAGCCCAGGCCCATGAAATTCGACTGCTGGACCGAACCCTGGCCCATAATTCCGTCGAGGGAGCTGAACCCCGCGCCGATACTGAACTGCCCGGTAGATTTTTCCTTCACCTCAACGTTCATGTTGAGCTTGTTGTCCGCACTCCCCTTGTTAGTGGATATATTCGCTTCCTCGAAGAAGCCGAGGTTCATCAGTCCCTGCTTGCTCTTTTTCAGAGGGGTAGCGCCGTAGAGGTCACCTTCCGCCAGTTTCAGTTCGCGCCGCACGACCTTGTCGCGGGTCCTGGTATTGCCGCTGATGTTGATCCGGTCGATGTAAACCTTCTCCCCCTTCTCGAATTCAAAGGTAATATCTATGTTTTTCTGTTCATTATTCACCTTGGACAGGGGGGTGACGTTCGTAAAGGCATACCCCTTGTCGGCGTAAAGGTCGGTCAGGGTGAATACATCTCCCCGCAGGGCACCGCGATTGAATATCTCTCCGGTTTTCAGCTTAATCTTCTTTGCAAGTTCCCCTTCACTCTCCAGAAGGTCTCCCTTGAAACCGATCGAACCGGTCTTGTACTGCTCCCCCTCGGTAATGCCGAATGTGACGATGAGCCCTTTTTTGTCATCAGCGAGCTCGACCTTCGGTTCACCCACTTTTATGTTCACATATCCGGTATTATAGTAGAGATCCGCGATAAGATTGACGTCATTTTTCAGGACATCTTCCTTGTATGTCCCGGCGCCGGTAATCCAGGAGAGAAACCATTTCTCCTTGGTCTCCATTGCCTTTTTAAGCTTCTTTGTTGTGAATGCCCGATTTCCTTCAAAACGGATCGTCTTGATAAGGACCTGTTTCCCCTCGGTGATTTTGAAAATCACCCGGACCTCAAAATCGGACTTCTTTATCGTGGTTGTGGCTACATCGGCAAGGTAGTAACCCTCATCGGCATAAAGCCTCCTGACCTTCTTCACGCTCTTGGCCAGTTCCTTGGAAGCGAACATGGAACCGGTCTTCAGTTCGATGGCCTCCCTGATCTTCTCTTCCTTTATCTCTTTATTTCCCTCGATATTGATTTCACGGACTATCGGTTTTTCCTTGACGGTATAGGTCAGGTTTACACCATTGTCATCCTTGCCGGTGACCGTGACCGCCTTGACATCCCGGAAATGCCCCAGGGTATAAATGGCGCGGATATCGGCGTCGACCTTATCAATATCCAGCAATTCGCCGGGCTTGAGTTTCACAACATTCAGGATAGCGGAGGATTCGATCCGCCGGTTCCCCTTGATGAGGACTTTGCCGATCTTTTCCCCTTCACTGAAGGCAGCGCCGCAGAACAGGTTGAAAATAATTGTCATGCATATAAAAGCATGTAAGAAACGACGCAAATTCCCCCCAATAAGGGCCTTCACATTTGTCTTATTTTCAAATGCGAAGCCCCGACCCCTTTTCAATCTATTCTTCCATCCACCATCCTGATGGTTTTGCCCATCCTTGCGGCCAGTCTTTCGTTGTGGGTGACGATAATCAGCGTAATCCCCTTTTCCCGGTGAATTCCCGCCAGGATATCGTGGACCTCGTCGCTGGTCTTCATATCCAGATTGCCCGTAGGCTCATCGGCAAGAAGAAGTCGCGGCGACGTCACCAGCGCCCTCGCGATGGCGACCCGCTGCTGTTCTCCGCCGGAAAGCTCGCCCGGCTTGTGCTCCAGTCTATGGCTAAGCCCTACGTCCGAGAGGAGTCCCGCGGCGATTTTTTTCGCCTCATCCTTTTTCATGCCCGATATTAAAAGGGGCATCATGGTGTTCTCCAGTGCGGAGAATTCCGGGAGAAGATGGTGGGACTGGAAAACAAAGCCGATTGAACGGTTCCTGAAACTGGCCAGGGCCATATCTCCCATCTGGAAAACATCGTCATTGGCGAAAAAGACCTTCCCCGACGTCGGCCGGTCCAGTGTTCCCATCAGATGGAGCAGGGTGGTTTTCCCGGCGCCGGAAGCCCCGACAAGGGCGATGGTCTCGCCCTCCGTAACATTGAGGTTGATCCCCTTCAACACCTCGACCTTGCCGGCGCTGGTGCTGAAGGATTTATAAAGGTCGCTCACCTCCAGCAGATAACTCATCCTATTCATAACGGAGCGCTTCCGCCGGCGCCATTCGTGATGCCTGCCATGAAGGATAAAGGGTCGCCAGGAATGAGATTATAACCGCCGTGACCGAGATGAGGAGCACATCGCCGGGAATCACCAAGGACGGAAAACGGTCCAGGTAATAAACATCCTTGCTGAACAGCTCGAAACCGGTCACCCGCTGAATGAAACCGACAATCGGCTCCAGGTTCAGTGCAACCAGCAGTCCACCCATGACTCCGAACAGGGTTCCGGTAACGCCGATGATGAGCCCTTCCAGAACGAAAATGCGCATTATGCTTCTTCCCGTGGCACCCATCGATTTCAGGATGGCAATATCCTTGGTCTTTTCCAT
>JBGQDJ010000043.1:0-11833 GCA_041495805.1 Geobacteraceae bacterium | reverse complement strand
GACTTCATCGTCTACTCCAGCGAACAGACAGCTACAGACTACCTGACCGCGTACAACACCGATTTCGGCGCGGCGAAGGGGACATTCCCCGCTGCGGGCGGGACCTACGACGGCCATGTGGCCGTGCCCGGTCCGCTTCCCCCGCTTCCCCCGCAGACCCTGCAAGACGCCCTGGACAACGCAACGGATACGGTCATGGCACTTGCAACCACTTACCCCGAGCACCTGGTTTTCAACCGCCCGAGGCTCTCCCTTCAACTCCTCGGTGGTTATGACCCCGAATACATTGCAGCCAGCGGCTGGACAACCATCCAGGGCAGCCTGACCATCAGCGACGGGACACTGACGGTTGCAAACGTGGAAATTATATGACCTGTAAGGCAAATGGGCGAGGAGAACATTTGCCCGTGAGTACTGAGAAGAGAGTACCGTTGTGCGATTATGGCGGCAAAGTGCGTCAAGTCGTAATGACCTTGCTGTTGATGATTTTCTGCGGACTGTTCCCCTTGCATCGTGACGCAGCGGCAGCGGGGGAAAGTTCGGACATCTACACTCTCGGCGAGATTGTCGTTTCCGGGAAAGGGGAAGGGGTTGAGGCGACCGAAACCGTGCGCACCGTTACCGCTGAAGATATCCGGGACAGGGGAGCGCGCACACTGGACCAGGCCATCTCTCTTCTCCCCGGCGTGAATGTAAGGACAGGGGGGGAAGGGGTCCCGCGCATCGACGTCCGGGGCTTCCGCACCCGGCACGTGGTCCTGCTTCTGGACGGCATCCCGATGAACTCCGCCCTTGACCAGCAGTTCGACCCCACCATAATCCCCATGGAGAACATCGCCGAGATCAAGCTGACCGCGGGGGGGAGTTCGGTGCTCTACGGCCAGGGAGGACTGGGCGGGGTTATCAACATCATCACGAAGAAGGGGACAAAGGGGGTGCAGGGGATGATCGCCGGAGAAACGGGCGATCACGAGCCCTACCTGTTCCGGGGGAGCCTGGCCGGGGGGACGGAGCGTTTCGATTACTTTCTCGGCGCAAGCTCCACCAAGGTGAACGGTTTTCCCCTTGCCGACGACTTCCGGCCCACCTCCGAACAGGGCGCCGGCTTCCGGAAAAACAGCGACAAAGAGAGAAACAACGTTTTCGCCAATATCGGTTTCGCCCCTGCCAAGGATCTCTCCCTCGGCTTGACCTTCAACTACACGGCGGGAAGCTACGGCAAGCCCGCCAGTTCGATCTCTGATCCTCTTGGATTGGATCCCTTTGCGTCCCCACCGAAGTACGAGCGGATTGACGGTTTTCAAGGGATCTCGGGCCAGCTTGCCGCGGACTATCAGATAACGAGGCAACTGAGCCTCAGGGGATGGGTCTTTATAAACCATCTCGATCAACAGGATAACCTTTTTGACAACGGCAACTTCAATTCCTACACTAAGGACGGCTCTTTTCAGGAGAAGGTCAGGACCGACATCAAAGGGATCTCCCTGCAGCCGAAGTACGAGATGGGGAATGCGGGGGTGGTCACCCTCTCTCTTGCCGGCGAATGGGACAACTGGGAAAACGCCGGATTCGTCACCGGCAACACTTTCAGCCCGAAAGCAAGCAGGTCCCTCACTACCTATTCGACCGCGCTGGAGTATGAAATTTCGCCGCTACCCGGTCTCGGCCTCGTTGCGGGGTACGGCCATCACTGGCAGGCAAGACAGGAGTTGAGTGACGATGACTACAGCCTCCTTGCCGGTGTCCATTACGACATCCTCGAAAATACCCGGCTGAAGGGGTCGTTCAAGCGGAACATCCGCTTTCCATCTATGGCGGACCTGTACGACGTTTCCAAGGGCAATCCGGACCTGGTTGCCGAACGCTCCTGCACCTACGAGGGGGGGATGGAGCAAAAGCTCCCCTTTGACAGCACGGTAAGCCTGACCGGGTTTTACGCGACAGCAAGAAACCTTATCCAGAACGACCAGACGATCAGCAAGAACATGAATATTTCCAGGGTCCGCTTCAAGGGGTTCGAGGTCGAAGCCGTAACCCGATTCGTTAAAAGACTCCTCCTCCGCGCGTCCTACAGCTACCTGGAGTCCGAAGACAGATCGCAGGGGAAGGACCAACAGCAATACACCCCGAGAGACAAGGTTGCGCTGGAGGGGAAATATGATTTTGATTCCGGCCTATCGCCTTACGTTTCCCTTCTCTATGTCGGAAACCAGTATTTTTACACGAAGAACAATGTTACCCACGTACAGAAGGCAAAACTTAACGACTATACGCTGGTCAATGTCAAACTGAACCAAAGATTTCTGGACAACAAGGTGACTCTCTATGTTGGGGTTAACAACATTTTTGACGATAACTATGAGACAAGCTATGGTTTTCCGCAAGCCGGACGGTTTATCTTCGGTGGCGTTGAGTTCCGAATGTAAGGGGATGGCTGTTCAAGATCTCGTCCTGTGAGAAAATATCTCTGGAGGTACGCCGGTGAAATTTGATTGGCACAATTTTTCAAAATTTTCTTCCGTCGCTTTTCTCTGCCTGCTGCTTTGCGCATGCAGCGGCGATGCGCCCTGGCGATACGATCCCGGAATACCGGACCGGCCCGCCGGAGTTGTTGCGACGGCGGACAACGGCCAGGTTTCTCTCAGTTGGCCGAAAGTCGGCAATGCCGCAGCATATCGTATCTACTATGCTACTTCGCCGGGCGTTTCCAGAAGCAGTGAAAACAGAATTGAAGGTATATTCGGTACATCGTATATCAAAACCGGGCTGACCAACGATACGACCTATTATTTTGTTGTCACTTCCGTTACAACCAGCGGCGAAAGCGGCGAGTCCAACGAGGTGTCCGCCACGCCGGCTTTGCCCGGTCCCTTTGCCCAGGGAGAGCTGGAGGGGGCCTGGAACTTCAATATCCTGGTTTCAGGAGCAGGCGCCGGCTGGATGCGCGGCAAACTGGCCGTTGACAGCACCGGAGCAGTCACCTTCAGCTCTTTTCTCGACAGCGCCGGAAATACGCTGCCGCCTGCCGATTTATTCCCGGTGTTGTTACTCAATCCCACCGGCCATGTCCGCGATGCCAATGGTGATATCGCAAAATTCCAGGGAGTCATGGCGGCAAGCAGGAAAATGATCGTCGGAACTTCATCGCCAGATGGCGCATCGCAACTGATGGCCATCTTGCAGAAACAGGTCCCCGGCATCGCTTTCTCCAATTCGGGTGACATTCAGGGTTTCGGAAACCTGGGTGGCGGGGGGCGCCGCTTTATCTACAATCAGATCTCGAGCGGCTCGGGCCAGGAGTGGGAATTCGCGGCAGGGAAGATCGGCAAGGACCAGATGATCGAATATACAACCTTTACCGCTCCTTCAAATCCGGTAAAACCGGGCAATAAAGCCAGCATTTTGAACATAGACGGTGACGGCATCGTGACGGAAGGCCTGACCGGCGCCCTGCCGCAACCGGCAACAGTGATCGACAGAGGGGTCATGTCCGCCGACAAGACGGTGATCGTTGGGACCGCCACGGATACGAGCGGGCCGCATCCCAGATACATTCTGCGGATTTACCAGATGATCAATATCGTTGCCAATGACCCCAACACCTTCACAGTGGCTGATCTGGCGGGTAGCTATGATCTTCATAGACTGAGGGTAGCCGCAAGCGCCCTGTCGGCGTACGGAACCATTGTGATTAATGCTTCCGGCGCCGCAGCCTTTTCATCCTTTGCCGACAGCAATGGCGCTACTACACTGCCGACTGATTTCAGCCTTGCCATGGATGCGAGCGGAACTCTCAGCAATGCCGCCGATCCCTCTTTACTGGGTAAACTTTCTTATTTCAAGGAGATGATTGTCGTGACGGGAACCGATTCCCCCGGCGCCTGCAGCCTCAGTATTGCTTTGAAACAGTGACCTTACTAAATGGCGGGGTGTGCAAGGGTGCCGGTGACAGGAATACGGTAATTGCCTGGGGAGATGAGGTATTTTGAGAGAAGAAGAAAAACGAATTTCTGCCGGTCCAGGAAATCGGGCTTCGGCATAAGTTCCAGGGCCAGGTTGAGCGGCGCTGCGCCGATTGGTGTCGTGATCGGGAAATCCCCCTTGAGACGGACATAGAGCCCCTCCCCCTGGAGTGTGACGCTTTCCAGTACGGCCCTGCCGCTATTGACCTTCAAGGCCCCCCGGACCAGATCATAGGTGGCGTCAGGAAGGGGCATTTCACCGATCTTGACCCCGGCCAGTTCCACCCCTTTTATTTCCACTTTTGCCTCGCCGCCGGCATTATTACCGCTTCCCCTGAAGCTCCCTTCGGCCTGCAGGTCTCCTCTGGCGCGGGTGCCGGTTGCGGTCGAAAAAAACGGGATATCCTCCAGGCGCAGATGGCTGATCCGAAAGTCCGTCTCACCACCTTTCCGTAGGGAAAAACTGCCAACGACTTCCCCACCTCCGATTCCGGCCCTGTAGCTGAAGTTCACCTTCCCCATCAGAAGCGGCAACAAACGGAGCCGAACCACAGCCTCGTCCGCTTTGAACAGCAACCCCCTGTCATCTGCGATCTCCACGTTCCGCGCCTTGATCCCGAGCGGCAGTGCTTTGCCGAACTCCCCGGCCCGGAAGGTATATCCGGCGCTGTCCAGCGTCCGTTCAAGGAGACCCCGCACCACGCCGGCAGGGGTAAAGATAATTATACAGATGACGAAAAGCAGGATCGCCGCGGGAATCCCGGCGGCAATGATCTGCCAGCGTCGAGCCATCAGCGCTGTCCCTGGCGGGCGGTTTTCAGAAGCGCGATTGTCATGGTCATGTCAAGGCGCGAAGGGTCATCAAAGCGGGTTTTAAGCAGCGCCCTCTTGATAATGACCGGCCTGCTCCCCTTTTCCAGTTTGAAGATGAGATTGACCGCATCATTGGCGGTGAGCCCATCGATCTTTACCTCTGCCGCGTCTTCCAGGAAGTCTCCCCGCTCTTCCCCCTTGATCGGCCTGATCTGGCTCCCCTTCCCCTTGATGCCGATCTCTTCGATAACACGCGCCGGAGTATCGTCTGGGCGGGTAGCTGCCAGGCGGTTTGCGAGCCTCTGGGAAACTCTGTTCGCTTCCCGGTAGCGCTGCTTCAGCACCAGCATCTCGGCGACATCCGCTTCCCTGGCCGCCAGCTTTTTCCTGAGCCGGTCGATCCTGTCATTGGCCGCGGAGAAGATAATTGCCAGTAAAAGGAGAAGAGCGATGGCGATTCCCAGACGGAGCCGGTCGCGGCTCTCCAGGCGATGATACCACTCGGTCAGCAGGTTCAGGTAGTTCATCTTCCCCCCTCCTTGATCGTTCCCCGGAAGAGAAAGGTCACGCTCCCGTCGGTGCGGGACTTGATCTCTCCCACCTCGGCGCCGCTGAAGAGGGGGGCGGCCCTGGTCCGGAAGTCATTTACCGCAGCCATGGAGCGGGCGTCCCCACGCACCCTGAGTTGATCGCCATCCATCTCCACCTCAAACAGACCGGCCACATCGCCTCCCTTGATATCAGCCAGTCTTCTCAGAAGTGGAAGCAGCCCCACAGTGGCCGTGCCCCCCCCCAGCCGCTTGATCTCGGAACGGAGTTCGGCAGCCTCATCGACTGCCTTTTTCCGGTTGGGGAAAACTTCCCTGTAGATGGCGGTTATGGAGTTGTTGACGGAATTGAGGTCGCGGTGGACGAGAAAGTAGCGAAGCGAGGTCTCGGCGATGATAAGCAGCAATAAAACGGCAGCCAGAATCATGGCGACGCGAAGTTTTTTCAGGGCCTTTTCCCGCCCGGCGGTGTAGGCCAGGACACCGGTCCTGAAATTGACCGGTTCCTCCAGGGCCACTGCGCGGACAACGGCTAAGGCCCCGGCCAGGTCTCTTCCAGCCGTGTTTTCTCCACCGAAAACCGCGTCCATCTCCCGGTTGCCCGGAAGAACGGCAAAGAGCGGTGGAGGAGGGGGGAGTTCCGAGGTCTGTCGGGCGGCTGGGCCATGGAGGTATATTTTCTCAACTTTCGCACCTTTGCCGACTTCAAGGGCCGCAAGGGTCCTGGTCACCTGGGAAAACAGCTCCCCTTGCTGCAGGGCACGAAAATAGAATGGTTTTCCGTCCCTGTAAACTGCCAGTGATTCGCCGTCGGTGATGGCAACCTGGCCGCTCTTCCCCTCTTCGGGGAGAAGAAGGTGCCAGTGTAAGAAGGATGCGGTCACGATCTCCGGTTCCAGGCCATTGCCGGTCATGAGGGCGATCTGCTCAGCAAGATCGTGCCGTTTCCCCCATATCGCCAGGATCTTTCCGTCATCCAGCAACAGAGAATCGAACACCAGTTCATCGGTATCAAAGGCGGTTTCCCCTTTCAGCTCCAGGGGGAGAACCTCCCTGATCTTGCGCCGGTCGCTAATGGGAAGCTCAATCTCCCGCAGGAATAGTTGGCCGGGAGGGATGGATAGGATGACCCTCTCCCAATCCCGCCCGGAGTCGGCTGCGGCATCGGCAAGCAGTGAGGCAAGGGTATGCTCCTGGTCTATAGTCTCGCGGGACGCACCTTCGATAACGAGTGCGCCCCGGTTAAACTGAAACCTGGCAAAGAGCGCCTCGTTCCCGGTTAACTGCACAATCAGGTAGTTCATCAATATTCTCTCCAGTAGAGGATTTGCCAGTCTTTGGTCCTTACCACCGCCTCGATGATCCGGGTCGTTTCCTTGACTGTTGCGCGGGAGATGATGCGGTAGACCGTCCCTTTTGTTGTGGTGCTGGACGTAAGCCCTATGCCGATGGTTTCCAAACCGGGAACTTTAAACAGTGGATTTTTACTATCAAATGGCCGATGGTCGATCACCCTTTGAACCAAATCATTGGTCATGTCTTTGTCGAGTGCGGCTATGACCTCCTTTGGTGCGGTATTGATATTTATCTGAGTACAGTCGTCGTACACGGTGACTAACTGGCGTAACCGCTTGACCGTGCCGGCATCGAACCCCTTTATGAGACGTAGTTCCTCGACCGTTTCCAGTTTGCCGCTCTTTACATTATAGGGAGGTTTCAACGTATTGTAATACGGGTTTTTTGCGCCCGCTGGATGCGGCGGTATGGAAGCATCATCCACCCAGTCGCTTAGAGTATCGAGCAGGTCGAGGGTAAGTCCTGCATTTTTAAGTAACCGCGTTGCAACATCATAAAACAGCACAGGTTTCCCGTTACTGCCTGAGACAAGGTTGAGATTTATCTTGCCGCTTTCGTCCTCTGCAGTCACCTGAATGGTCCCGTTTTCATCCTCGATATTGAGCAGTTTAGCCAGTTGCTCCAGGTCAGCCTGGGAGGTATAGCCCCGTTGCAATGACAATGGCTGGCCGTATTGCATAAGCTTAACCGCCGCCTCCAACCCGGAACCGGCCAAAAGGCTCGCCTGCTGACCATCCGTGAAGCCCTGGCGGGCCGAAGTGTCCACGAACACCTCGTTAACGAATTCTACGGTCAAAGCCACGAGCAGGGCGGTGATGAGCAGGGTTATGACAAGGGCAAAGCCCTGTTCCCTTTTCAACTTCCGATCCTGGGCTTGGCGATGGTGGAGTAATTTACCGTTTTCTCCCCCTCTTTCACACTGAGGGTTACACGGACGGCATTGGGAAGTCTGCTGTTGAGAGAAGCAGATGTATCCCAGGTCCTGACCCACTTTCCGCCGTCGTAGCATTCCACCAGAAACCCTTCCAGTTCCCTCATCTGCGGATAGGAAAGGGGGTTCGCGGTCACAAATAGCTCCTTCTCCTGTCGGGTCAGTACAAGCTTTTTATCCTTTTCCGCTGTCCTGTAAATCACCTGTACCTGATCCGATGCGGGGATGCTGTCGCTGCGGGGAGAGGATATGGCGGTAAAATCGAGCGTCGAGGCCGGCTTGCCGAAATAATCCCGATCTTCAACCACGAAATGAGACCTTTTGTTCTGCGCGCTGTAAAAGGAGGCGGAAAGCTCCCGGCGCAGCTGGTCCAGGGTGACACTCAGTTCCCGGCGTTCATCCATCTTTTCAACAGCCACCTCGCGGCCCCGCATCAGGGAAAAGTAGGTGCCGTACAGGGCGCCGCTGAGTATAACAAGAAGGGCAAGGGCAATAAGCACCTCAAGCAGGGTAAAGCCATTTTTACTTTGCGACATACTGGACAAGATCGACCTTCCTCCGCTCCGAGTCCCAGGAGACAGTAAAGGTTACCCGGTTCACCCCCGGATAGTCAGTTGGTTTGCTATCGGCCTTCCAGGCAATTTCGGGCCAGTCAGGGGCGAAGGTCCCTTTCCCCCCGTCGCCGGGTTTGAAATCTGGATCGTCCATCTTTGCCCGTCCGAGCAGGACGGCTATGGTCTCTTGCCGGTCGCGGTTCACCACCGACAGGTGATAGTTGAATGAGCTGATGACCGTCAGTATTACCCCAGCCATGATGGCAAGGGCGATCATCACCTCCAGCAGCGTAAACCCCGGATCGAGCTTCACTGAGTAATCTCCTGATACCCTTCCAGGACCTCGACCCTTCCCCCGTAAGGGAGGGCAGTCACGGTGAAATGCGCTTCCTTTGCCCCTTTCAGATGGATAACGATGACTTCTCCCAGCCCGGCTACTCCGAAATCCACATTGACGACACCTTCGCCGAGTTTTCCCAGCCTCTGGATTTCTATGTCCTCTATGCTCACCCCTTCGGCCAGGATATTCCTGGAAAAGAATGGGTCCTCAGGTGTGGTTTCCTCTCCGCTGACCATTTTCTTTATGGTTACCTTGTTGTCGTTCAGCTCCAGCCGCATCCGGTAGGGGGTCTTGGTCGTGACCGACCGCTCCCCCAGGTACCTGACAACGGTCGAAAGCCGCCGCGCCGAATTTCTCAGATCCGCAGCGTTGGTTGACGGCAGGAGGGGGAGGACAATTAAAGCCACCATTGAGATAATGACGATGACCACCGCCATCTCGATCAGGGTGAAACCGTGCTGACGGCATTCTTGTATTTCGTGTTTTGAGTCTAGAATTCTCGTCATGGCAATCATTCAGGAACGCGATTTTTGTGCGAGATCAAGGCTGTCGAGTGAATCCGCGGAGGCATAGCGGCGCTATGCCGCACAAGGTTTCACGAAGACTTAGGCAGATATCGCGCAAAAGGCGCGTTCCTATTTAATGTCCCAGCTGCAGATGTCCGCATTGATCCCTTCGCCACCCTTGGCGCCGTCCGTGCCGTAGGAACATAGGTCGTAATCGCCGTGCTCGCCAGGTGAAAGATAGATGAAGTCGTTTTTCCATGGGTCCTTGGGTACGCTCTTGCTATCCAGATACCCCTCCGCCCGGTAGTTTTTCGGAATCAGGCCAACGGTCGGCTTTTCCACCAGCGCCTGCAGCCCCTGTTCGGTGGTGGGGTAGATGCTGTTGTCCAGCTTGTAGAGCTTCAGTGCCGATTCGATGTTCCTGATCTGCACCTTGGCGTCGGCGATCTTCGCATCATCGCTTCGTCCCAGGATCTTCGGCCCGACCAGGGCCGCAAGAAGTGCCAGGATGACCACGACGATCATTATCTCGATGAGGGTGAAACCTCTGTTGTCGCGCAAATTTTTGTTCATTAAACGATCTCCTTAAAGACTGCATTTTGTTAAGGACAAACCTAGCAAACCTAATTTAACAGGGATATACAGGATGGACAGGATTATAAAGCCATTCGAATTTTATCCTGAATATCCCTGTTCAATGCTTATGTTCTTTGTTTACTGTTCTTATTTGATAAGTTGGTTCAATTGGAATATGGGGAGCAGCACCGCAATGACCACGAACCCGACAGTCACCCCCATCCCCAGCACCAGCAGCGGTTCCAGGAGCGCCATGAGCCGGGTCATTGACGCCTCGAACTCCTTTTCAAACGCATCTCCTGCCCTGACAAGCATCTTCTCCAGTTCGCCGCTCTTTTCCCCCACCCCGATCAGATGGAGCAGGAGCGGCGGGAACATGGAACTTTTAGCGAGGGCCAGGGAGAGACTCCCCCCTTCGATCAGCTCTTCCTTTACCCTCTCCAGATAAGAGCGGTACTCCCTGTTAACCACTACGGCGCTGGTGATATCCATGGCCCTTATGACCGGGACGCCGCTCACCAGGAGAAGCCCCAGCACCTTGGCGAATCGTGACAGAATCAGGCGCTGCAGGAGCGCCCCGACAAGGGGAATGCGGAGCAGGAGGCGGTCCCGGCGCAAGCGTAACCCCTCGCTGCGCATCAGCCTCCGATAGACATATACCGCGGCGATACCAATGAGGATAAGTGCCCACCACCCTTTCCGCACCAGGTTGCTGATCTTGATCAGGATCACTGTAATAAGGGGGAGGGTGGCCTTGCTCTGTTCAAATATCGTCACGATCTTCGGCACCACGAAGCCGAGCAGGAACATCATGACCCCTGTGCCGACAATCACCATAAGTATGGGATAGGCCAGTGAGGTTATGACCTTGCTCCGGATCGCATCCTGGTCTTCCAGGAATTCGGCCAGCCGCTCCAGCACGCTTTCCAGCGCGCCGCTCGCCTCGCCGGCCGCCACCATGCTCACATAGCTTTCGCCGAATACGCGCGGTTCGGAGGCCATGGCCTTGGCCAGCCCGGAACCCTCGGCCAGCCGCTCCCGCACCCGTCCGAGAATGTTCTTCAGTTCCCCGGCGCTTTCCTGGGCGTGGAGCGTGGCAATCGCTTCGTAAACGGGCACGGCCGAGCCGAGAAGGGTGGCCAGCCTCCTGGTCATGAGCGACAGCTCCGAGAGGGTGACCCTGCGGCGCAGGGACTTCAGAGTCCCGCCGGGAGTGATCTCTTCCTCCGGGGAAATGGCGCGGGGAAAGAGCCCATCCCTTTTCAGACGCTCCGTGGCCTCGCGCTGGCTGGGCGCATCGATTAAGCCGCTGACTTCCCTCCCGTCCCGCCGGTATGCGCTATAACGAAAGTTCGGCATACTCCTCCTGGGTCACCCGCAGCACCTCTTCAATCGTGGTGACGCCTACCGCGGCCTTGGCCAGGCCGTCTTCGCGCAACGTCCGCATCCCGCGGGAGACCGCATACTCCTTGATGGCCCCGGATGGGACCCGGCGTATGACCATGGAGCAGAGCTCGCTGTCGATAAGGAGGAGTTCATAGATTCCGGTCCTGCCGATGCTGCCGAGATTGAAGCATTTGTCGCACCCCCGTCCGCGATAGAGGAGTTCCGGCAGGGCGACGCCGGCATACTCACGCTCCGGCTTGTACTCTTCCTTGCAGTTGGGGCAGATGACCCTGACAAGGCGCTGGGCAAGGACCGCGGAAAGTGTGGAGGCCACCATGTAAGGCTCGACACCCATATCGGTCAGTCGTGTCACAGCAGTGGCCGCATCGTTGGTATGAAGGGTGGAAAGGACCAGGTGGCCGGTGAGGGAGGCCTGCATGGCGATATCGGCGGTTTCGGTGTCGCGGATCTCGCCGACCATGATGATGTCCGGGTCCTGGCGAAGTATGGAGCGAAGGCCGTTGGCAAAGGTGAGATCGATCCTGGGATTGACCTGGATCTGGCCGATCCCCTTGAGCTGGTACTCTATGGGGTCTTCAATGGTGATGATGTTCTTTTCCGGCGAATTGATGAGGGTCAGGGCGGCATAGAGAGTGGTAGTCTTGCCGCTGCCGGTCGGACCGGTAACCAGGATTATGCCGCTGGTCCGGTCAAGGAGCCGCTCCATGGTCCGCACATCAGCTTGAGCGAAGCCGATGTCGGAAAGGGAGATGACCCCCCGCTTCTTGTCCAGCAGGCGGAGCACAACCCTCTCCCCGAAAAAGGTGGGGATGATGGAGACGCGGATGTCTACATCTCTTC
>JBGQDJ010000042.1:0-11846 GCA_041495805.1 Geobacteraceae bacterium | reverse complement strand
GCTTCTCAAGTAATGGCGAAGATTTTGCCGGGAAGCTGCATTATCGCCCCCTTCAACTCCAGGCGGAGTAAAATAGCGGAAACATCTCCCACTGTCAATCCGCTTTTTATAATGATGTCATCGATTTGGAGAGGAGAGCCGGCAAGCAGGGTATAAACGGCCGCCTCCTGGGGTGTCAGGCTGAAACCAGGCGATGGGGAGCCGACGCCGGCAAGCGTCCCTTGCCTGTGCGGCAACTCTTCCAGAATATCTTCCACCCCCTCGACCAGTTTCGCCCCCTGCTTGATCAGGCGATTGGCGCCGCGGCTGGAACTGAAGTTAATATTGCCGGGAACGGCAAAAACCTCCCGCCCCTGTTCCAGCGCGTATTCGGCGGTTATGAGCGAGCCGCTTTTTTCCGCGGCCTCCACTACAAGAACCCCCCGCGAGATGCCGCTGATGATCCGGTTACGGCGGGGAAAATTTTCGGCAAGGGGGAGGGTTCCCATGGGAAACTCTGAAATGAGAGCTCCCCGCAAAGCCATCTCTTCGAATAGCGCCCGATTTTCCGGAGGATAGACCACGTCGATGCCGCAACCCAGCACCCCGACGCTCCGTCCGCCTTGATTAAGCGCTCCGCGATGGGCCGCCGTATCGACCCCTCTGGCCATGCCGGAGACTACCGTAACTCCGTTTCCCGCCAGTTCCCCGGCAAGCCTGGTCGTAGTCATCATGCCATAGGTCGAGGCGCGCCTTGACCCGACAATTGCCAATGCTGGCTCAATCCCCTCCAGGCTCCCCTTCATATAGAGGAATGGCGGGGGGTCGGGAATTTCCAGGAGGATCTTCGGATATTCCTCGGCGAGGAAATCTACGACCTTGACCCCTGCCTTCTCTACCTTACCGCACTCGCGCTCGGCAAACTCCCGGTAATCATGGGTTGTGATGGATGTGATAACAGCGGAGTTAATGCCCCTGACCAGCGCCAGCTCTGCCGCTGAGGCCTTGAGCGCCTGCTCAGGTGTGTCAAACCGCTCCAGAAGACGACGGAATGTGACATTCCCCACCAGGGGAACCGATTTCAGTGCAAACCAGAAAAAGTGTTCCACTAAAGGCCCTTAAAGATGGATAAGGAAGTCTTTCGAGATAATTGCAGTGCTGTTTGAAATCAATGAAAAAGGGACCGGCCGCCTGACCAGTCCCCGTTTATTGGCGCCTTATTTGCTTTTTTTGAGCTCTACCCGGTCACCCAGGTAAATCGCGTCAACGCTTTTCACAACGAGCGCCGTCGCCGTATTTTTCCCGGTATCTACGACCACCACCGCGCCCAGCACCTCATCGGGCAATTTCCCCAGAGGGCGGAAATCGAAATACTTCTGCACCGGGACGACAGCCCTGACAACATAGAGCATATTGCCCGTTTTTAACCCTTGCTCCCTGCCGATGTCCAGAAATACTATTTCGCCCGCGCCGATAGTAATGACGCCATGCAGGGATTCCACGATATAGCCCGAC
The DNA here is from genome assembly GCA_041495805.1 of Geobacteraceae bacterium. GTDB lineage: Bacteria > Desulfobacterota > Desulfuromonadia > Geobacterales > Geobacteraceae > JBGQDJ01. Next base: position 10,352 of record JBGQDJ010000042.1, on the reverse strand, counting down.
AGGTCGCGGTCGGACGCCCGCAGGGGTATTTCCCGCTTCCTGTCGCGATAGGGCATGAGATACGCCCCGGCGCCGATTTCCATGAAGGAATTTGTGATAACGGCTCTGGATGTCTTTTCTTCCATCTCCGTCAGCTTCAGTGTTCCCAGGGGCACTATCTTGGAGCCGATGATAACGTTGCTGACCGGATGGCTCACTGGGCCGGCATTTTTGAAAATGGAATAATATTTACCTTCCTTGGCTCCGGAGTTGCTGCCGATATCCGTGTATGCGATATCACCTTCGCCGAGCAGTTCCCGGTTATGATCGGTGGCGACGATAACCCCGGCGGCATTGAAGCCTTTTTCGAGCAAAAATCCCTCGCCGCCATTGACTGAGAAACTCTTTTCCTTGGCAACGTCCTCGGCGATCTCCTTCATTTCCTTAGTCACTTTGGAGGCTTCCCCCTGTGGCTGACCGGGGACCGCAGTTTCGGCCTCCGCCACTTCGATCCTGTCCGGATAGACCTTCAGCCTCTGCCCGGGGAAAATCAGGTGCGGATTGGTGATATGTTTGGGATTGGCTGCCCAAAGATCAGGCCAGTAATAGGGGTCTTTCAGAAACTTGTCCGACAGCCCCCACAAGGTATCCCCTTTTTGGATAACATAGATGGTTGGCTCGTCGATCTGCGCAAAAACCGTCTGGAAACCGGAAAAAACCATCGACAGCAGTACTGCGGCAAATAGTATCCTTTTCATAGACACCTCACGGAGTTAATTACGGTTCAACCGTTCTCTGGCCTTCACGGCAGCCGGGCTATTGGGATATTTATCGATAAGCGTTTGAAGTTCAGCCTTTGCCCTGGTCGGGTCATTCATGCTGATGTATGAATAGCCGATCTTCAGCATGGCGTCCGGGATTTTACTCCCTTTCGGATATAAGCTGATTACGCGATTGAAATCGCTGACCGCCTGGGAATAGTTTCGCTGGGAATAGTGGCATTCTCCGATCCAGTACATGGCGTTCCCGGCATATTCACTGTCCGGATAGGATTTGATGAAAGAGTTGAAGGCCTCGACCGCCCCTGTATAATTGTTCGCGCTGAAGAGCCCGAATGCCTTCATATAGGCATTCTGGGCTTTAGCGTCTTTGCCGCCGAGGGATGGCTCTTTATTGACAACTTCGATGTGGGGAACGTGATTCGAAACGGTTTCAGAAGCTTTTTGCCGTGGAATCGAATCGATTGTGTTCCGCATTTTGCCGATCTCCGGTTTCAGCTCGCCCAGGTCCGACGAAATTGACTTGACCCTTGCCTGCAGATCATTCAACTCCCTTGTCATTTCCGAAAGCCGCGCGTTGACGGCAGTATTTCCCTGAACCAGCTGTTCAAGCCTCGCATCGGTCTCCATCTGTTTCTTCATGACCACATCGGTATTGGAGCATCCGGAAATCGTCACGATCAAGGCAACGGCAAAAAAACCGTTTTTCAGTTGCATTGTCCCCTCCTCCGGAAAATTTATCATAATTAAAGCTTTTTCTCCATTTTTGTCAAGGAGAAAGGAGTAAATTGCCCCTTGATGGTTTAATCCGCTGCGATTTTATGCTACCATGAATGGAAATTCAAGAGGAGTTTCAATTGGATAAAAAGGAACATGCAGCAAACAGCGCCTCCATGAGAAAACCTGAACTTCTCGCCCCTGCCGGCAATATGGAAAAATTGCGGATCGCCATACATTATGGCGCCGACGCCGTCTATCTGGGGGGAAAGGCCTTCGGACTGCGTAATCTTGCGGACAATTTTACGACCGGTGAGCTTGCTGAAGCTGTCGGCTACGCCCACGACCGACTGGTCAAGGTGTATCTGACGGTCAATGCCTATCCAAACAACGCCGATCTGCCGGCGCTCCGGCACTTTCTTGAAGAAGCGGCCGCTATTCCTTTCGATGCCTATATTGCCGCTGATCCCGGCGTCATCGACATGATCCGCGAAGTCTCGCCCGATATCTCCATCCACCTCTCGACCCAGGCAAATACCACCAACTGGCGGAGCGCCCTGTTCTGGCAGAGGCAAGGTATCAGCAGGATAAACCTGGCCCGCGAAATGTCGCTGGACGAGATGCGGGAGGTGAGAGAACGGACGGAAGCCGAGCTGGAGGTGTTTGTCCATGGCGCCATGTGCATCTCCTATTCCGGCCGCTGCCTCCTCTCCAGCGTCATGGCGGAGAGGAACGCCAATCGTGGTGAATGCGCCCACCCCTGCCGCTGGAGCTACTCCCTGGTCGAGGAAACACGCCCCGGCGAATATTTCCCGGTGATGGAGGACGAAACAGGGACCTTCATCTTCAATTCCAAGGACCTCTGCCTCCTCCAATACCTGCCGGAACTGGTGGGATGCGGGATCGACTCCCTGAAGATCGAGGGGCGGATGAAAGGGGTCCATTACATCGCGTCCGTGGTCAGGGTCTATCGTGAAGCGCTCGACCGTTTAATAGACGACCCTGCCAATTACCGCTGCCGCCCGGAATGGCTGGAAGAGCTGGGCAAGATCAGCCATCGCGGCTACACCACCGGCTTCTTCCTCGGCCCTCCGCGGGATGTTGATCTTGAATACCATTCCCGATATAAGCGAAGTCATGACTTCGTCGGAATCGTCGAGGAGGCGCCTGCGGAAGGCGCAACCGTTATAGCTGTCAGGAACCGCATGGAGGCGGGTGACACACTTGAGTTCATAGGGCGCGGCATGGTCATGAACAGCCATTTTCTTGCGGAAATGACCGATGAAAATGGAGAAACGCTGCATGTGGCCCATCCCAACCAGCGGATCAGGGTCAGGTTGCCGTTTCAGGCAGAAGAGTTCGACATTATCAGGCGGGAAAAGAGCTGAATTAAACCTTCACAGGCAAATTAACAGGGATATACAGGATGAACAGGATGGAAGTTTCTGCTTTAGCCTGAAAACGCATTTGGTTTTTTATCCTGAATATCCTGTCCATCCCTGTTAAATGAAAGATTTTGTATTTGCTTCTTTGCTTCCGGCTTTTCCGGCTTTAGTGGTGTAATAAAATTGATCGCCGGTCATATGGTTATCTGTTAAAATAACTATATCGAAATGTTACAGTACCATGGAGGCTTCCATGACTCCTCCCGCCGCATTGAAGAAAATATCCGCAACTGTATGGGAACTACCCGTCACCTACAAGCCGGGTATGCTGGTCCCGGCGCGGATTTTCGCCACCGAAAAGCTGATCAGGGAGATGGATGCGGGGGTGTACGAGCAGGTCTCCAATGTGGCCTGTCTGCCGGGAATAATCGATTACGCCTTCTGCATGCCCGACGGCCACTGGGGTTACGGTTTCCCCATCGGCGGGGTCGCGGCCATGGAGCCGGAAACCGGCGTTATCTCTCCCGGCGGCATCGGCTTCGACATAAACTGCGGGATGCGCCTGCTCCTCACCAACCTCACCTATGAGGAGGTCGAACCGCACTTGCACCGCCTGGTGGACCAGCTCTTCAGCCGCGTCCCGGCTGGTGTGGGTAGCCACGGTATTGTCAGGCTCTCCCACGACGAGTTTCGCAATGTGGCGGAAAAGGGTTCGCGGTGGTGCCTGAAAAACGGTTATGCCTGGCCCGAGGACCTGGAGATGACCGAAGAGGGGGGATGCTTCGCCGGCGCGGACGCCACAAAGGTGAGTGAGCGGGCCGTTGATCGCGGCTTCAACCAGATCGGCACCCTCGGCTCCGGCAATCACTACCTGGAGATTCAGGTGGCAAGGCCGGAGAACATCTTCGACGCGGAGACGGCCCGTGCATTCGGCATCACCATCCCCAACCAGGTTGTGATCATGTTCCACTGCGGCAGCCGTGGCTTCGGCCACCAGGTGGCCACCGACTACCTCCAGAGGTTTCTTTCGGTCATGGAACGCAAATACGGAATATCGGTCAATGACAGGGAACTGGCCTGCGCCCCCTTCCGCTCCCCTGAGGGTCAGGACTATTTCGCCGCCATGAAATGCGCCGTCAACATGGCCTTCGCCAATCGCCAGGTAATCCTCCACCGGATCCGCGAGGTCTTTTCCGATGTCTTCCGCAGGGACCCCGCGGATATGGGGATGAACATGGTCTACGATGTGGCCCACAACACCGCCAAGCTGGAAAAGCACCAGTTCGGCAAAAAGAGCCGCGAAATACTCATCCATCGCAAAGGCTCCACCAGGGCCTTCGGACCGGGGATGGAGGGGATACCCGACTGCTACGCCGATACCGGCCAGCCGGTCATCATCGGCGGCAGCATGGAGACCGGTTCCTATCTCCTCGCCGGTCTCGCCACGGGAAAAGAGACCTTTTACACCACCGCCCACGGCAGCGGCAGGACCATGAGCCGCCACCAGGCGAAAAAACAGTTCCGCGGCGAAAAACTGTTGCGCGACATGGAAAACCGTGGCATCTATGTGCGTAGCGCATCATACGGAGGCCTTGCCGAGGAGGCGGGTCAGGCGTACAAGGATATCGACGACGTGGTTGAGGCCACTGAGCTTGCTGGCCTCAGCAAACGGGTTGTGAAGCTTGTGCCGATAGGAAATGTAAAGGGATAGTTATGCAGGCTGAAGACTGAAGGACGGAGAAAAACAGGTTAATAGACTGAAGGCTGAAGGTAGAATCTTGGAAATACGTTTTCCTGGATATAGATTTTACTTCAGCCTTCAGCCTTAATACCTGTAGTTAAATACCCCGGAGGATTTCGTGGCAAGAAAAATATTTATCGCCGCCACCAGCCAGAACTGCGGCAAAACAACCATGAGCGTCTCGCTGATGCATCTGGCGCGCCTGAAATACAAGCGGGTCGGCTTCATAAAACCGATCGGCCCGAAGTACGAGATGTACGGCGACCTGATGCTGGATATGGATGCGATCCTGGTTGCCAAAACCTTCGGTCTTGAAGAAGACATCGCCCTCATGAACCCCGTGACGATGCACAAGAGCTTTACCCGCGACTTCCTGAACGGCAAGTCAACCTGTGTGGAGTTGAAGCAGAAAATCATCGACGCCGTGGAGATCCTCGATAAGAAGTACGATTTCCTGGTCATCGAGGGGGCGGGACATGCCGGGGTCGGCTCCGTCATCGGCCTCAACAACGCCTGTGTTGCCCATATCCTTGACGCGCCGGTCATTATCGTCGCGGAGAGCGGCATAGGCAACACCATTGATCAGGTCCATCTCAACCTTGCACTCTTTGAAAAAGAGGAGGCCAAGGTAAAGATGATACTCGTCAACAAGATTTATGCGGACAAGCGCGACTGGATGCTCAAACTGCTCAACAAGGGGTTCCCCGGCCGGGACCTGGAGGTTGTCGGCGGCTTCAACTATTCGCCCATCCTTGCGAACCCGACTCTCGGCTACATCTCCAAGCTCTTCAAGCTTCCCATTCATGGCGACCCCGGAGGGCGGCAGCGCATCATTCTCAATATCCAGCTGGGGGCCGCATCCTCCCAGAGGGTTGTGGACATGCTCCATGAATCTTCCCTTGTGGTCCTTACCAGCTCCCGTGACGAGCTGATAGTGACACTCTCTTCCCTCTACCACATTCCCGCCTACAGGAAGAATATCGTCGGACTGATAGTCGCCGGACAGGCGGCAACCTCGGCTATCACCCAGCAGATCCTGGATGATAGCAACATCCCGTACATCCGCGTCCATGATTCCACCGCAAACATATTTACCACCCTGATGGAGGATGTGGCGAAAATCTCGATCGAAGACCAGGAGAAGATCAACTGGATTACCGCCAATGCCGAGAAGGAGATCGATTTCGAGGCCATAGACGCGCTCCTCTGAAGCGGGGAAGGGAATTGCCATGCCATACCGGTTTCTGGAGGATATAGCCATTGCCGATGTGGCTTTCGAGGCGTGGGGGGAAACCAGGGAAGAGATGTTCACGGCCGCCGCCGATGCCCTGATGAACGTCATGGTGGCAGAGCTGGAGACGATCCGTCCCGTCGAAGTGGTGGAAATCAGTCTGGAAAACCGGGCGCTGGACATGCTCCTCTTCTACTTTCTCAACGAAATGATCTTTTACAAGGATGCGCGGCTCCTCCTTCTGCGGGTTGCAGCGCTGTCGATAATCCCATCCGAAAACCATTTCACACTGAAGGCCATTGCCCGGGGCGAGCGTCTCGACCCCGCGAGGCACCCGCTGGTTGTTGACGTAAAGGCCGTCACCCTGCATCGCTTCCTGGTGGAGGAGACAAAAGAGGGATGGCGGTCGGTGGTGGTTCTCGATATCTGAGGGGAACCTTCCTCGTCAGCATGCAGGCCTCTTAACTCCTCGCATCCCACTTCCCGTTTCAGCACTGATCAATAATTCATTTTCTGGTAAGAACGCATTTATGTTGACGGGCCGCACATTTATGGAGTAAGAAAACCATATTCATTTAGTTTGGACTAATGATGTACCGGGGGGGACGCAAGATGCTCTGCCTTTGGGGTCACTGGTGGATGAGAAAAGGCCGTTTCGGTCAGCCAGGTGCTGATTGGGGTGGCTTTTTGCGTTTGACGAGGGATGGCAAGAATTAAGTAAGGTGTCCCCGGAATTATGTGCGGAATTATGGAATTATCCTACACCTTGCTTGCTATTCGAATATTGATTCGTAATAAATGTACTCGGAGTACATGATGAATGACGATCAAAATACTAAGCACGAAAACGCTAAACGGGGCAATCACTTAGTGAAACAAATTTGGTCACACATTGTAAAGTCGCTCGAAATCGCAGCAATTTTAGCAACAGCACTATCTATAATCTTTCTTGCAATTCAGACCTACCTGACGCAAAAACAGATTAATATTCAGCAAGCCAATGAATATCTTTCAAGAAAAACGGATTTGCTCTCCATTATGTATGATGAATCTGAGTCTTGCGCCGAACATGATCGTGTTCTACCTCCAGCAAGCCGATTAGTAGGGAACCTGAGAACATATTGCCCACCTAAGGCACACTTCAGAACTCGCATCGAAGCGCTCCGTGAGTTTGTTTCTCTTGAACGCTCACATGGGGTGGCAAGACCAGATCTCAATCGTTCCAACTTCGCTTTTTCATCATTGGATCAGATTGATTTGTCTTACTGCAACTTTTTTGGGGCCAATCTTACTGGCACATCCCTTGTTGGTACAAACTTAGCTGGTACAAACTTATCCGGTGCTGATATGCAGCAAGCTCAATTATACGAAGCAAATCTGCAGTCTGCTAACCTTCGAGGAGTTGATTTCACCGCGGCCCAACTATGCGGGGCTAATTTGGAAGGGACGAAAATATCACCAGGGCCTCTAAATTATTTGGACAAAGGAGAAAACTCTGTACCTGATGAAGTTCCTACGATTTGGATCAACGCTGTTTGTCCAGATGGTACCCAAAGCGATGACAACAATGGAACATGTATTGGCCATCTCACCCCACCTGCATCTTACAAGGAAGTTTGTAAAAAGGCACAGGTTGTTTGGAATGCGCATCACCGCAAGAAACGCTAACCAGTGCGCTTACTCGGAGAGGCATAGGGGAACGTAGTTGATTTGCTGATTTGGGGGAGAAAGAGGGGTCTACCATAGGATTTATGCAGGTGACAGAACCACAGCAAAGTTATTATATAAGGGAACATATAAGGGGAACATATAAGGGTCAGGTCTACAGAACACAGAATATGTGATATTCTTTTGATGCGGGAATAAGGACAATATCCATCAAAGGTGGAGAGCATGGCGCGACCGTTACGGATTGCATATCCTGGAGCCTATTACCATATTACCTCAAGAGGGAACGAGCAAAAGGATGTGTTCAAAAGTCGGAGGGACAGGGAGAAGTTTCTTGAGTACCTGGCGTCGGCGACAGAGCGTTACGGCGCAGTTATTCATGCCTATTGCCTGATGAGCAATCACTATCATCTACTGATGGAAACACCTGAAGGAAATCTGTCACAGATAATGCGACACATTAACGGTGCGTACACAACCTATTTCAACATCAAACGCAAAAGGGCCGGTCATCTGTTTCAAGGAAGATTCAAGGCGATTCTGGTAGAGGCCGATGAATACGCAGTGGAACTTTCACGTTATATTCACCTGAATCCAGTTCGCGTGGGCATGGCCGAAAAGCCCGGGGAATATCCTTGGTCGAGTTTCCAAAGCTTCATCGGACAAAGCAAGGTACCGGATTGGTTAAAGACCGATTTTATTTTGGGATATTTCGGCAAGAATAATGTGGATGCGTGTAAAAAATATAGAGTTTTTGTTGAAGAGTTAATCGGCACGGAATATGACAGCCCCTTGATAGCCACTATTGGGACCGCGGTATTGGGATCAACCGAATTTGTGGAGTCGGTCATGGAGACGCATATTGGCAAAAGAGAACAATCGCGAGATTTGCCATCTTTGCGACAATTTGCTTTTCGACCAACACTGGAAGCGATTATTACTGCCGTGGATAATGTATTCCATTCTGAGAAGAAGTTGGCAAGACAAGCAGGAATGTATCTTTGCCACCGGTATAGTGGAGAACTTGTCCGGGAAATCAGTAAACTGTTCAAAGTGACTGAATCGGCGATCACTGAAGCTGCACGTACATTTCCACTGAAAATGGAAACTAACAAAAATCTTTTGGAAGAGATCGAAAGGGTTAAGGCTATGCTTAACATCTGTGATATGTAGACCTGACCCGAATGGCACTAGTTTAAGGTAATTTGCATGAAAAAATTAGACTAAAATAGCCATTTAATATTAGTTGATATTAATTAAATGTGGTATTATGGCTAATGAAAAATACGACATATACCACACCAATGCTCCCAGGTTTTCGTCGGCTGATTCGGCGTCGGAAGCCCCGTGCCGCTCAACGGAAATTTGCCGAAAAGCTGGCCTTACTGAAACAGAAGTCGTTCAAGCAAATCGGCGAGGTCTTTGAAAAATTCATCCCCCGCCCACTACTGAAGAAGGAAGCTTCCGGCGCTATGAGTCGGAGAAGGCTGTTTTCAAAAGAGAACACTTTCTGGACCTTCTTCAGCCAAGTGCTGGATGCCGATGGCGGCTGTGTGGAAGTGATCCGTAAGCTGCAATCGTATGCCTCCCTCAAGGGGCTCAAGGTTCCTTCATCGTCAACTGCTTCGTATTGCACTGCCCGCAAGAAGTTGCAGGAACAGATGCTCTCTGTCATTCTTGCCCATACGGCTGATCGGCTCGAACTAATGCCGGAGACCGGCATGCTGAACAACCGAAGAGTTATCGTTGTCGACGGGACGGGCATAAGTATGCCAGATACGCCGGAGAACCAAGCTGTCTGGCCGCAGCTGTCTTCCCAGAAACCGGGATGCGGATTTCCCACGGCCCGTATCTGCGCCTGCTTTTCGCTAGATAGCGGTGCATTGCTCAGTTACGCCATCGGCAATAAAAAGAACAACGAACTGCCACTATTCCGCCAACAGTGGCATATATTTAAGCGAGGCGACATCTTCCTTGGAGACAAAGGGTTCTGCAGCTATTACGACACTGCAAAGCTGGAAAAAAGGGGTGTTGACAGTGTCATTACCCTTGCTCGGAGACCACCGTTCAACGCAGGAAACTGCCACAAAATACACGGGCCTGATGACCTGCTAATTAAATGGGAACGTCCAGTCTATACTTCCAAGATGGCGTATTCAAAGGATGAATGGGCAAGTCTCCCAAAAGAACTGGTCCTGAGACAAATCAAGGTTTCGGTGGACATTCCAGGGTTCAGAACTCAGGGATTTTACATCATCACCACCCTGCTTGATGCCGGGCAATATCCGGCGACGGCACTGGCCGAACTTTACTTCAAGCGGTGGGATGTCGAACTGTTCTTTCGTGACATCAAGACGACCATGGGAATGGACATCCTGCGGTGCAAAACACCGGAGATGATCCGAAAGGAAATCCTGATGCATTTCATTGCTTACAACTGCATCCGGCGGCTGATGTACGAGGCCGCAGAAGAAGCGGACCTTGAAGTTCGCCTGGTGAGCTTCAAAGGGAGCGTGCAAGCGCTTCGTAATTGGGAGCCAAATTTAAACCAGGCCAAGATCAGCAATACAGAGCGTTTCAGACTGGTAAGTGACTTGTATGATGCAATGACCAACACACCGATCAGGCAACGACCAGGGCGAAGTGAACCTCGTTGCATTAAGCGACGCCCCAAAAGTTATCAGCTGTTAACTGCACCTAGACATGAAATGAAAGCGGTTCCACACCGGAACAGATATCATGCAACAAACCCTTAAACTAGCGCCATTCAGCCCTGACCCTTAATACTCTCTTTTCACCGGAGAAGAATAGGAGCCGCGGGGCCCCGTGATGGTGAGCACCTGTTAAAATAG
>JBGQDJ010000041.1:0-11854 GCA_041495805.1 Geobacteraceae bacterium | reverse complement strand
CTGTTCCCTCGGTGGAAGTACCGGTTCCCTGCGCCCCTCCTCGACTGCCGCCACTGTGGCGGTCTGAACCCGCGCCAAAGCCGCCTGCTCCGCCGCTTGCCGAACCGCTCCCTTTTCTGGCTCCAACACCGGCTCCCATCTCCGTGCTCACCGTCCCCGCGGGGGCGAGAGGGGCAATCCCTGGGAGGGGGGTCGGTGCGGTTCCTCCCACTGGTTTTGGTGGCGACATCCCACCAGCCGGAGTGACCGGCCGTGGCTTTGGCGCGTAGGCAGGCCGCGATATCGGCGTGACCCGTGTCAACGTGGCCGTGTGGGGCGACGGGTTCTGCAGCTGGCGCTCCCGATCCGCAGTGGAATCCAGGTAGTCGACACTCATGGGGAGTGACTGGCCACAGTCGGCAGGCTTCCCCCGGCTGCTGCCGCTGACCGCCATGAGAACGGCCAGATGGAGCAGCAGCGATGCCGTGAGGAGGTGCGTAAGCCGCTGTATCCCTCCCCCGTCGGGTTTCACCTTTTCTCAACCTCGCCCTGGTCGATCAGGCCGTTTTTGCGCAACCTGCGGACGATTGACGGGACCGCCAGGGAACCGAGTCCGGCGTAAAAGGCAAACAGGCATGCCGTGATGACGGTCTTGCGCAGGATGACCTCCTCTTCCATGCCGCTCAGCCATTCGACCCACGTGTCGGACAGCGCGCGGACGGCTGCGGCCACTGCGCCGACCAGGGCACAGGCGACCATGCTGTTGACGAAGGCGGGAGAGATGAATCCGGCCAGGTCGACGAGCAGCGCCGGGAGGAGGAACTTGACAAAGACCGCCGGCCCCTTGGTCCCCATACCGAGGGGGAAGCTCGCCAGGCTGACGATCAGCCCGACGAGAGTGGTAGAACCGATCTTCGGCACGCACCCCCGCGCCAGGAGGAAAAAGAACATGGTGAAGAACATCACATGGCCCGGTAGATGGAGGTGAAGACGCAGGCCGGCCCTCGTCAGGATGATGAAGGTGGCGCAGAAGCCAAGGAATATCCCTTCCCGTAGGGTGAAGCGGCGCCAGAGAAACACCCGTTCATTCGTATTCATATTAATCCTTTCCGTTTTCCGTTCCCTGGTGGGTCGCATGGCTGCAATGCGACCGGGTAATCCGGGTGATCTCTCTCCGACATCGTACCTGCCGGCCCGGCCTGGCGGGAGATGTCGAAGAAGGTGCGCTGCTTGCGTGAGCCGAACTCGCGGGACTCGGCCGACAGGGAGACGTCGTCGGCGATTTTCAGCGCCCGGACCATGAGCGGCAGCAGAAGGCAGTGGAACAGGTCACCCCAGTTGCGAGGGTCAACCATCTGGCGGGGGAGAAGGCGCGCCCCGCGCAGGCGCTGCGCCGTCATGATCTCATTCAGTTCACGGAGGAAAAACGGCACGAACCTGATGCTCACGAACACGAGGAAGGAGAGCCGGTAGGGAACGACCCGGCGCAGCCCCCGCATCATATCGCCGGTGCGCGTGGTGCGCAGGAGCACCGCCCCGGGGATGTAAAATAGGATGATCTGCACCGATTGCCTGACCCCGGGCCAGAGCCCCCTGGAAACACCACTCAGCAGGCAGTAGAGGCCGGTGACAAGAACGGCCTGGAACACGAAGAACTTTGTGTCGCGCCACAGGTCGAACGGCGTAAGCCGAGCCGCGAAGTAGTAGACGAGCACCACGACGACCAGGGCCAGGAGTTCACCGGGAGTGCGCGCCCCCACGGCGAGCGCACTCAACAGGGTGCCGAAGGCGATCTTCCACCCGGCGCCAAGGCGGTGAACCATCGAGTCGTGGGTCATGTACTGGCAGGCGTAGTCGCTCGTACGGAGCAACTTGCGGCCGGGGTTATTAATGGTCGGTTTCGCCAAGGAGGCCCCCGCTGAGCTTCAGTGTGCGATCCGCCCAGCTATGATCGGGGAGCACGTCGTGAGACACGATCAGCACCGTGGTGCCGTACCTGCCGGACATTTCCGCGAGGATATCCAGCAGGGCCAGCCGTTGCGGGAAATCGAGCCCGGCAAACGGCTCGTCCAGGAGGAGCACCCCGGGCTTGGGGGCCACCACCGCAGCGAGAGCCACTCGATGCTGTTCCCCGAAACTGAGGGTGAGCGGCGCCCGTTCGGCAAGGTTCCCGATACCGCAGAGGGTGAGCGCTTCAGTCACTTGCGCTTCCGTCTCGTGGCTCGACCACCCCAGCCGGCGGAGGGTATACGCCACCTCCTCATGCACGCTCTCGGCAAACAATTGCCGCGCCGGGTTCTGGAACAGGACCCCGACCTTCCCCGGCAGGTGTTCCGGGCGGGGATTGGCGATGCCGGCAAGTTCCACAGTTCCGGAGTCGGGGCGCTCCAGGCCGGTCAGGCAGCGGAGCAGGCTCGATTTCCCCGCGCCGTTATCGCCGTAAAGGTGAACCCTCTCCCCCCGCATAACCTGCAGGCTTACCTGCTTCAGTGCCACACCAGTTTCCGGGTAGGAGAAACAAAGCCCCTGCACGGCAATGGCCGCCGCATCATCTACAGCGGTACTCCGCAGGATGACGGCGGCCTTTGCCGCGTAGCGATCAGGCTCCGGCAAGGTCGCGGCTGCTGCCCCAATTCTCCCCCCCGCCATGGGCAGATAGCGGTCGATGATGGCAGCAAACGGGCGGGGATCGTGCTCGGTCATGATTATGGTATAGCCTTCTCTCTTGAACCCGGTGAGAAGTTCACACAGTTCCTGCTTCCCCCGGCTGTCCAGCTGCGAGGTGGGCTCGTCGAGCAGTAGAAGCGAAGGATTCATCGACAAGACCGAAGCTATGGTGAGCCGTTGTTTCTGACCCGCTGAAAAGCGCTCCACGTGACGCGTCTCGCACCCTTCAAGCCCCACTGCCCCCAGAGATCTTCGGACCCGCCGGGCTATTTCCAACGGCGGCGTGCAAAGGTTTTCCGGTCCGAAGGCGACCTCTTCCGATACGGTAGTACAGAGGATTTGGGACTCCGCATTCTGGAAAACAAGGCCGACCGGGGTGGACCGGCCGTCATCGTTTGGGGGCGCCGCAAACTCGATGGCCCCTGACAGGCTGTTGCCGCGCAGCAGCCCCTTGATGGCCAGGAGCAGTGTCGTCTTGCCGCAGCCGGAATCGCCGGTCAGGCAGATGCACTCGCCAACCCTTATTGTGCAGGATACATCGGCCAGCGCCGGGAGAGTCGAACCGGGATAGGTGTAAGTGAGAGAGTGAATTTTCAGAGTTTCCATGGCCATAATCAAACAGCTCAAATTCCCGGCAACGATTCAATTACGTTGCGTGCCGCAGGTAAAAGATGCGGCGGTCCAGCGCCGGTAGCGGCAGTTGTAGCAGGATCTTGCCGCATCGGCGGCCTGCTCTTCTTCAACATCCGGGAGAAACGATTGACAACCTTCAGCGGCCCGTGCCGCACCCGGCCAGTCTTCTTTCCCCCCCGGAAACTCCTTTTTCCCGTTCCGGATATTGAGGCTCATGGCATATCCACTTCCTCTACAGACCGTTAATAGTTTTTCAGCTGCTGCCTGGAGCAGGTCTGCCATGCGGTCCCCGCAACCGCTCCATCGGCCGGCACTACCAGGAGGACGGATTTTCCTTCCAGCAGCACGGTTTTCACCTTTTCGCCCAGTTTCACCCGTTCCGTATCTTTCAGGGGGGGGCCGTTCAGAGACCGCACCTCATCCACGTCGTTATGGGAACAGATGTCGCTGACAGCAGCCCAGCCATCCACGTCCGCAATATTGAGGCGTCCCTTTAAGCGGCCGTCATTGCCGGAGAGCCTCAACCCGGCGCCGGCAAGGGCGCCGATGACTCCCTGGCCGGTGCCGCCGTGTTCGGAAAGGTGGAGTTGCAGCGTCTCTGCCAGGCTATATGCCTCCGCAATGGTAATTACCGATTGCTTTGCTTTCCGCCCGAATGCGATGAGCGGTTCAGGATTTTTCAGTCGATCGACAACGGTCACGCACAAGCCGGGATCTGATCCCGCGGCGCTTTCCCGTTTTAAGAATTCTGCAGCGTAGTGGATAATACTCTCCAGAGCTGCTTCATCGACCTCCGCGGCAAAACACATGGCGCTGTTATGGGAGGTGTAGGGTATGTCCGGATGCACCAGCAACTGGTGGCGAGTGACATAACTGCTCTTTCCCCAGCCGTTAATCTCCAGGTCGGAGGCGATCCGGGATGCCAGGGCGCCGGTTCCCGGACTTTCAAGGTTGTCGGTGTCGTCAATGCTGATCAATATCCTCATTTAACGGTTCTCCTATATTTGGGGCAGTGAGATGCACAGTTGATACCCAATAAAAAAGGGGACTCTTTCCCATTGAAAGGTCCCCCTGCATCCGAATTACAGACCGGTCGTGCGAGCTTCTCCTTTAAAAGGAAGGCGCTGCCGTTTTCGGCGACACCACATCCCATAGTGCTTTGCCTTGTGGCAGATGGGACGGAGATTCACTTGTTTTAATAAACAGTGACCGTTATATACAATAAGATATATCCAAATACAAGAAAATTATTCTTATAAGAGGAATTATTAAATAAGAGTTATAAAATGGAAATAGAGATTCAGGCAGATTTCAAAAATCTACAGCAGAAGATGAGCGTTACCTTCCTTCATGAGTTTTCGCTTCTCCCATGAGCCTCCGCACCCGTTCGACCACAGGTGGATGGGAATAGTAGAAGCTTGCATAGAGGGGATGGGGGTGCAGGTTGGAGAGGTTTTCACAGGAGAGCTTGATCAGCGAGGATGCCAGCGCCTCGGGAGTGCCGGTCAGCTCCGTGGCAAACCGGTCGGCCTCAAGCTCATGCCTGCGGGAGAGCCAGCTCGACAGGGGTGTAAAGGGGAAAGCGCAAATAGAGCCCAGGAAGGCGATTATCGTCAGCTGCGCGGCGAATGATGTATGTGGAATTCCAAGCAGTCCCGGAAGTCCGCCCCACTCGGTCAACCTGTACGCCAGCCAGCAGCTCGCCAGCCCCAGCAACTCGGTCATCACCAGCCGTTTCCGGATGTGCCCCTTTTTCCAGTGTCCCACCTCGTGGGCCAGCACGGCGATCACCTCTTCATGGGTCATCTGCTTGAGGAGGGTATCGTAGAGGACGATCCGCTTCACCTTGCCGATTCCGGTGAAATAGGCGTTGGAGTGGCGGCTGCGGCGGGAAGCGTCCATCTGCATGACCCTGCTCACCTGAAGCCCGGTTTTCGCCATGAGCGCCCGGATCTCGTCTTCCAGTCCCTCTTCCTTCACCGGCTCGAATTTGTTGAACAGGGGTTCTATCACATAAGGCGATAGATACATGAGGAAGACGGAGACAGCCGCAAAGAACCCCCAGGCCCAGAGCCACCAGAATCCGGTGCTGAAGCGGACAAGGGACAACCCTCCCGCGGTTACGAGAGCCAGCAGGATTGCGGCGATGAGCGTCGATTTCAGCAGGTCGGCAATCCACATCCCCGGGGTCATGGTATTGAAACCGTAGCGGTTCTCGATCCGGAATGTGTCGTAGAGGCCCGAGGGAATGGCAAGAAGGGTCTGGGCAAGGGTGAGGATGAGAAAAAAGAGAACGCCGCTCCAGACAAAGGAGTCACTCAACGTGGCGATCCAGCAATCATAGACACCGAGCAGGCCGCAGAACAGAAAGATCAGCAGGAGCAGGTTGTCGAGGAGAGATTCGATCAGTCCCAGCCGGTTCTTTTCAAGGGTGTAGGCGGTGGTCCTGGCAAGTGTCTCCGGGTCGATCGATCCTTCAAAACCGACGGGAACGATATTTCCCAAACGTCTCAGGTGGCGGATGTTGATGGCACTGAGCAGGTAACCGGCGGCAACTGTAATTAGATAAATAATGATCAGCGTCAGTGTCATGGCTGTATCTTACACGACTCACCTCCGCCGGTCGAGGGGAAACTACCTCCCTTTCATTTTCCAACGCACCCTTATGAGCCAGCCTACCACTATCAGGTTGACCAGAAGAATGCAGACCTTGATCACCGACACATGAACCGTCAGTTCATAAACCTCTACCGGCAGGTATAACGACCCGGAGATTATGCCGAACCACTCGGCCCAGACCTGCTCCCGCCATAAGCCGTAGGCTTCGGCAAATCGGATAATGGCGTAGAGCATGGCGGCGAGAGCCATGGCCCAGAGACGGGCGTCAGTTGCGGCAGCGGCGGCATCGAGGAAAATACGGGGGAAATGCCTGGCAGGATTGATATGGAGATGCCGGACTATATTTTCCGCAACAGCCTGCACGTCACGGTGGACCAGCGCCATGAGCCCGAACCCTGCGATAACGACAACAGCTCCCTTGGCCGCCTCAAGCAGGGCGACTATGCGTATTCCCCTGTCACCGTGGCGTTTGCCTCCACTGAAGACTTTACGTGATTTTCCTTTTCGTGACATAAAGAAAGTCTCCAGCCAACTCTTACCACAGGCAGTTAGCGGGATAGCTTGGCAGCGATTTCAGTTACATGTTTCCCCTGGAACCGGGCCGCGGCCAGTTCGTTCTCACTGGGAGTGCGCTCCCCTTGCGTTCCGGCAATGGTCGAAGCCCCATAGGGGGAACCTCCGCTAATCTCGTCGTTACGCATCTGTCCTGCAAAGGCATAGGGGAGCCCGACAACGATCATCCCCTGGTGGAGAAGGGTGATGTGGAAACTGAGAAGGGTCGATTCCTGACCGCCATGCTGGGTGGCGGAACTTGTGAAAACACTCCCCGCCTTCCCCACCAGCGCCCCCTTCAACCAGAGCTGGCCGGTTGTATCCAGAAACTGGCGCATCTGTCCGCACATGTTGCCGAAACGGGTGGGGGTGCCGAAGATGATCGCATCGGCTGCAACCAGTTCATCCACTGAACAGACAGGCACGCCGGCCATGGATTTCTGTGGATCCACTGCGCCCATTTTTTCCAACACCTCTTGAGAAAGCGTTTCCGGTACCCGGCGTAGGATTGCTTCGGCACCCGTCACCTCGCAGACTCCTTCGGCCACGGCTTGGGCCATCCGGTGAACATGGCCATACATGGAATAGTAAACGATTAATATCTTCATCTCTGTTCCCTCCGCATTAGTTTTTCATCTAGCAAAATAGTACTGCAAATTTGCTCGGTTGCAACTGTCCCATTAAATGACGCATTGCCACGCAAATAGCTGCAGATCCGGTTTAGCAAATATGGACAGCGTGATAGGGAAGAAAAGCGTTCAGAATGGATGTTAAGAAGGTGGATGTGATGAAAATTATAACAATTTGCCTCTTCAGGCAAAACAGTGCTACGCATCAATTAAAACGCCATGGATTGCCCATGCAAAATTGTTTATATAAAGATGAAATGAATGTGCTATAGAATGGGATAACTCCCGAGTTAATAATAAGTTCAAAAGCAGCCCATCAACCGTCCGGTCGATGACATATTGTTCGATACGGAGTGATAAATTACATCATGAGGTATTCCCATGCAGACCACCGCTAGTGTCCCGATTGTCGCCCATGTCATTCAACAGGCGGTGGCACCGGTCTTTTTGCTGACAGGTGTCGGCGCGATTTTATCGGTGCTTACAAATCGTCTGGCGCGCGTCGTGGACCGCTTCCGAAGCCTCAACGATTACAGCGAAGATGTGCGGACCTCGCACAAGATGGAAATCGATACCCTTTCCCGCAGGGCGCGCTTGATTCATTGGGCGATAAGCCTCTGCACCATTTGCGCCCTTTTCATCTGCATTGTGATTGCAGCGCTTTTTATCGGCTCGGAAACGGGCATTGATCCATCCGGCACTATTTCAATACTTTTCATCGCGGCAATGCTGACATTGATCTCCGGCTTATTATGCTTCCTACGTGAAATCGCTTTGGCTACCGGAAAGATTGAGGTGCACGAAAGATAGAATGCCACGGGGATAGCCATCAACTCAATTGGGACGCTTTAGAAAGGTCGCTTTCCCCGTAGCATCCTTGTAAGAAGTCGATCCAGGGATGAGGCAAATCTTTGCCGGTCAGTAAGGCTGAACTGTGCAGGCCCCCCCTGCACGAGACCACTTGAACGAAGTTCCATCATCATATCGCGCATGGAGAGTCTCTCCCCCACATTTTCCTCGGTGTAGATTTCTCCGCGCGGATCAAGGGCCACCCCACCATTGGCGACTATTCTGGCGGCCAGTGGGATATCGGCGGTAATCACCAGATCTTCCGGCTCTGTATGCAGGACAATGTAATCGTCCGCCACATCAAAGCCTTCCTGCACGACAATCGACTCCACCAGGCGGGTTTCATGCCTTGCAAGCCCTTTGTTCGCCACCAAACAGACCGGCACTTTCAAGCGTTCAGACGCCCGAAATATGATTTCCTTTATGACCCGCGGACACGCGTCCGCGTCAACCCATATTTTCATAATTTCTTTTTGCGGTTTATGCGGAATAGTTGTTTATTTCCCTTATTGTCACAACAGAATCCCGTTTCAGGAAAATGGTCAATTAACGCGCAGCCGTTATCAGTCCGGACTTTTTCTTGTGAAAAAAAGGCGCCCTGCGATGAGGCGCCTTTTTGCGTATCTATGTCTTTTGCTTAAGCTTCATGACGGCGGGCGCGGGGGGAGCCGGCGCTGCGGTACTCCACTGTCACGGCATGGGGAGCTTTTTCCGCCCCCCATTTTCTGGCGCGGGGATTGCCGCTTTTAGGGATGGCGCTCTCTTTCCTGTATTCACGGCCATTCGCTGCCGGTGTCGGCCGTCCATTTGTCCTGCCGAATGAGGAAGAGACGCGCTTGCCGGGATTTCCGGAGAGCCGGCCCAACGGACGCATCGGCTCCAGGCCGGGTAACACATGCTGCGGCAAGGTTTGGCCGATGAATCGTTCGATCCGCTGCAGGTAGGCAAGGTCGTTCATCGAAGCGAAGGAAACGGCGATGCCTGAAGCCCCTGCCCGTCCGGTGCGGCCGATGCGGTGCACGTAATCCTCGGCGCACTTGGGGAGGTCGAAGTTGATCACATGGCTGACGCCGGAGAGGTCGAGACCGCGTGCGGCAACGTCCGTCGCCACGAGGAGCCGAACCTTGCCGCGGCGCATGGCCGCGATGGCGCGGTTGCGGGCGCCCTGGGTCATGTCCCCGTGCAGCGCGATCGCGGAATGTCCCTGGCTGGCAAGGTCCTGGGCCATGCTTTCGGCATCCCGCTTGGTGGCCGAAAAGATGATCGCCATGGTCAGGTCCACATCCGCGATGAGACGCTGCAGCAACCTGTGCTTGTGCTGGAGGTTGTCCGCAACATGGAGGCGCTGCTCGATCTGATCAAGGGTCATCTTCTTGCCGACTATTTCGATCCGTTCCGGCTCGCGGAGCAGACGTTTTGCCAGCTTTGCCATGGCATCATCCATGGTTGCCGTGAACATCATCGTCTGACGCTCTTGCGGGGCCATGGCGGCAATCTTGTCCACATCCTCGCTGAAACCCATGTCGAGCATCCGGTCCGCCTCATCCAGCACCAGCAGCTCCAGCCGGGAGAGATTCATCCTTCCCCTCTCAAGATGATCGATCAGCCTCCCCGGGGTGGCAACTATGATGTCCACCGGCAGGGAGAGGAGCTTCAACTGCTCCTTGTAGGGCATCCCGCCCAAGATGGCGCCGTGTCTGATACGCATGAATTTGCCGTAAATCCGGACGGCGTCCGTTACCTGATTGGCCAGCTCGCGGGTCGGCGTCAACACCAGAACGCGCGGTCCCCTTGAATTGTCCCTGGGAGGTCTGCTTAGAAGCTGTAATGCAGGGAGAACAAAGGCTGCGGTTTTGCCTGTGCCCGTCTGGGCCGTACCGATGAGATCCTTCCCTGCCAGGGCCATGGGGATGGCCTGCTCCTGGACCGGCGTGGGAGAGGTGTAGCCGCATGCGGCAATAGCCTTGAGAATGGAGGAGTTTAGTTGCAGTTCTGCAAAAGTCATAGTGGTTCCTTATCATTGGCTTATACAAAATTGCATTCAAACGCTGACGGGGCCGGTTTCGGGCTTTGCATGGGTATGACTGCAAAACCTCGCCTTGGGCTTCCCGTTATTGTTTTGAATGTAATTCCGTATTTGAGGTTGTACGCGCAAGCCGCTGGGTCAAACCGATGGCCCAAAAAGGTAACGGCGGTAACACGGTAGTGGCCGACAAAAATACACCGTCGCCAACCGTGATGATACCGCTGTTTTCGTGTGGGGATGATTGAAAACAGAAAAGGGTCAGTGAACGATGAAGCAAAAGATTGTCGAGAAATAAACTGCAGGGGGCATCCAACACTGGTGGGAGAAACTATTCACCTGGAGAAGACCTGCGGTTTGTCATGAATCAATGAAAAGGCCCTGGAGAAAGGCCCGGGCCTTCATGCATGCTCTATTGAATTCCCTTGCCAATCCGGCAAGTGAATCATTTTAATTAATAAGCGTACTAATCTATATTACAACTGCACACTGATGTCAAGGTTTTTATGCCGTTACAGGCAGGACTCTGCTCTTGAAATTGCTTCCTCACCAGCACGCCAGAAGACGAGATTGTATCCCGTTATCTGAAGATCTCATCAAAGAAGGAGCGCATCGCCTGCCATGAGCGGCGGTCCGCTGCCTCGTTGTAGCCGACACCCTTGATACCGGCCTTGCCTGCATCAGGGTTGGTGAAAGCATGAACCGCGCCGCCATAATAGGTCATCTGCCAGTCCACCCCGGCCCGGCGCATCTCCTCTTGGAAGCCGGAGATTTCCGCAGCCGACTCGAATGTATCATCCGCACCATGGAGCACGAGCACCTTCCCCCTGATATTCCCGGCATCCTCGGGTTTTGGGGTGGCCAGGCTTCCGTGAAAGCTCACAACTCCCTTAAGGTCTGCTCCGCCACGCGCCATCTCCAGAACAACCATACCGCCAAAGCAGTAACCGATGGCGGCGATTCTCGCCGGATCAACCTGCGGCCTCTTTTTTAATACCTCCAACCCCGCAGCCGCCCGGGAGCGGCAGAGTTTACGATCGTTCCTGAAGGCACCGGCCCAATCTCCGGCCTGCTTCGGATCGGTGGTCACCTTCCCTTTTCCGTACATGTCCAGTGCAAATGCCACATAGCCGAGACGGGCAAGCTGCTCAATGCGCTGTTTCGCGTAGTCGTTCATTCCCCACCACTCGTGGACCACAAGCACTCCCGGACGTTTTCCCGTCATTGAATCGTCGTAAGCCAGATACCCTTCCAGAAAGCTGTCGCCATGGCGATACTCGATCCGCTCGGTCCGTATCTCCGCCTGTGCGCCCGTCGCTATGATCACAGCCATGATCAAGCCTCCCAGGATAGTTTTCATTTCCGCTTTCTCCTTTACCAAACCAATATATGCGTGATTTATTTAGCATGGTCTGCATTAAAGTATAACATGCCGGGAGAACTTTAACAGCCGGATACATTTTAAAAGGAGGCGGGGAAGCGTGAATGGG
Organism: Geobacteraceae bacterium; assembly: GCA_041495805.1. Lineage (GTDB taxonomy): Bacteria > Desulfobacterota > Desulfuromonadia > Geobacterales > Geobacteraceae > JBGQDJ01. The sequence continues at coordinate 413 of JBGQDJ010000041.1, read as the reverse complement.
AATCCTTATCGCACATACAAAAAACAGGGGCAGCCCGTAAGCCGCCCCTGCTGGTGAATGCTCTACTTCTCATGCGAAGAAAATCACGCCGGTTTTGTTATCATCTCCCAGAGGGTGATCTCGATGGGCTCTGCGCAGAGTTCCCCTGCCTGTGCTTTCAGTTTCACAAGATAGGGCATCTCCAGGTGCTCTTCCAGGATCTTCTTGCTTACCCAGTTTTCATAGAGAATCAGGTCCCCCTTGTCATCCGAAAGCTGGTGCAGGTCATAGTTGATGCAACCCGCTTCGGCCCGCGTCGGGGCCACGCACGCCAGGATCGCCTGCTTTAACTGCTCCTCCATACCCTTTTTGGCCTTGAATCTGGCCAGAACCGTAACCTTCTTGTCAGCCATATCCGTTCTCCTTTCATTTGG
>JBGQDJ010000040.1:0-11909 GCA_041495805.1 Geobacteraceae bacterium | reverse complement strand
GTGCCCTCCCCGAGGAGATTATCTTTACCGCCTGCGGGACGGAGAGCGACAACACGGCGATTCGTTCGGCCCTTGAGGTCTTCCCGGAGAAACGCCACATCATCACCACCAGGGTCGAGCATCCGGCTGTCCTGACCATGTGTCGCAACCTCGCCAAGCGCGGCTACCGGGTGACGGAACTGAACGTGGACGGTGAAGGAAGGCTCGACCTGGACGATCTTAAGAAGGCGATAGATGACGATACGGTCCTGGTTTCGATCATGTATGCCAACAACGAGACCGGCGTGGTTTTCCCCATCGAGGAGATCGGCGCCATAGTGAAGGAGAAGGGGGCGCTCTTCCATACCGATGCCGTGCAGGCTGTGGGGAAGATCCCACTGGATATGGCGCGTTCGACCATCGACATGCTGTCGCTGTCGGGGCACAAGCTGCACGCGCCCAAGGGGATCGGGATACTCTATCTGCGCAAGGGGGTTCCATTCAGACCTTTCCTGGTGGGAGGCCACCAGGAAAAAAACCGGCGCTCCGGCACGGAGAACACTGCCTCCATAATCGCTTTGGGTAAGGCATGCGAGTTGGCCGGAAAGTATATGGAGGATGAGAACACCAGGGTGAAGTCGATGCGGGACCGTCTGGAAAAGGAACTCCTGGCCCTGATCCCCAACGGCCGGATCAACGGCGGCAAGGCCGAGCGGCTCCCCAATACGCTCTCTATCGCCCTGGAGTTCGTGGAAGGGGAGGCGATCCTGCTCCTGTTGAGCGAACACGGCATCTGCGCATCGTCCGGCAGCGCCTGCACATCCGGCTCGCTGGAGCCGTCCCATGTGCTCCGGGCAATGGGGGTCCCTTTCACCTGCGCCCACGGGTCGATCCGCTTTTCCCTCTCCCGCTTCACCACCGACGCGGAGATAGATCTGGTTATCCGGGAACTTCCGCCTATCATCCGGCACCTGCGTGAGATGTCCCCATTCGGCAGGGAGTTTCTCTCCGCGTAATCCTTGATCAAAAAGCATTCACTGTAACAAATAACCCCCGTTCAGCCGGTAAAAACGACCGAACGGGGGTTTTCATTTCAGGGTACAGGGAATCCTGTTACTGGCCGGCCTGTGGGTTATGACAGATTTCGATAAGGGCCTCAAGGATATCTGTCACTGTGAAGATGCCGACCAGGTTGTCATTGTCATCGACAACCAGTATCCCCCCCAGCTTCTGGTCGTGGAGGATCTTGGCGCATTCGGCGAGTTCGGTTTCGGGCTTTACCTTGGCGGGGTTCGGGTTCATCGCCTCGGTTACCGGAGTCTTGGAAAGTATGTAGTGGATCTCCCACAGGTCGAGGGAGGTGGCCCTGGAAGGTCTGAACTCCGCCAGCATCTTTTCCGTTACTATGCCGGCTATCCTTCCCCTGTCCATGACCGGCAGGCGCTGGATATTTTTTTCCTTCATGAGATGGATCGTCTCGATCACCGTTGCGTCCTTCTCAATGACGATAACCTCTTTTTTCATCCATTTCCCGACGTTTGTCATATCCGCCTCCCACCGGGGCGACCGGTGTTCTTCCGTTTAAGTTACATCCCTAAGAATGCCCTTTTCACATGCTCGTCGTTCAAGAGCCCCTCTCCGGTGCCGGTCAGGGCGACCCTGCCGGTTTCCAGAACGTAGGCGCGATGAGCGATCCTCAGCGACTGGTAGACATTCTGTTCCACGAGGAGCACGGTCACACCCTGCTTGTTGATCTCCTGGATGATGTCGAAGATGAATTTTACAAGGAGCGGGGCCAGGCCGAGGGAGGGCTCGTCGAGCAGGAGGAGTTTCGGATTGGCCATGAGTCCCCGGGCAATGGCGAGCATCTGCTGTTCGCCACCCGACATGGTTCCCCCCAGCTGTTTGGCCCTTTCCTTGAGGCGGGGGAAGAGCGTGAAGCAGCGCTCCATGTTCGCCTGCCGGTCCCCCTTGGCGCTCTTGATGAATGAGCCCATCCGCAGGTTCTCAAGGACGGTCATTTCGGAGAAGATCTTCCGTCCCTCCGGGACCTGGACGATCCCCAACTCCACCACCTCATGGGACTGCAGCTTCCCCAAGTCGATGCCGTCGAAGGTGATTGAACCGGAATACCACTTTACCAGCCGGGAGATATTCTTCAGGGTGGTCGACTTGCCGGCGCCGTTGGCGCCGACGACGGTGACGATCTCTCCCCGGTTCACCTCCAGGTCGATCCCCCAGAGCACCTTGAGATCGCCGTAGCTGAATGTGAGTTTGTCTATCTTTAGCATGACGCCTTTTTCCTAAATATGGCTCTCACCCAGATATGCAGTGACGACATCCGGGTTGCCGACTATCTCTTCGGGACTTCCTTCGGCGAGTTTTTCCCCGGAGTTGAGTACCACGATCCGGTCGGAGATGCGCATGATCGCCTTCATATCGTGTTCAATGACCATCTGGGTTATCCCCTCTTTCTTGATATCGAGGATCAGCTGGATGATCTCCTCGCTCTCGGCGGGATTGAGTCCCCCCATCACCTCGTCGAGGAGGAGCAATTTCGGTCTTGTCGCCAATACCCGGGCCACCTCCAGTTTTTTCCGCTCGCCGATGGGGAGGCCTCCCGCCAGGAAACCGGCCTTGTGCTCGATCCGCACCACCCTGAGCTGTTCCATCGCCATCTCCCTGGCCGTTTTCACTGAATTGGTGCGGCAGAGCGCCCCGACCATAACATTGTCGACGACCGTCATCTTGGCGAGCGGCCGGACCTTCTGCCAGGTGCGGGCCATTCCCATCTTGCAGACCCTGTCCGGCTGCAGTCCTTTCAGGCTTACCCCGTTAAAGAGGACTTCTCCCCTGGATGGTGGATAATAGCCGGTTATGCAGTTGAAGAGGGTGGTCTTCCCCGCGCCGTTCGGGCCGATCAGTCCCACGATCATCCCTTCCTCCACGGTGAAGGAGATATCGGCATTGGCGGCCAGGCCGCCGAAAAATTTGCTCACATGCCTTATTTCCAGAATCGCCATCAGTTTGCTCTCCTGGCCAGCAGTTTTTTCATGAAGCCCAGTACCCCGTCGGGCATGAAGAGGATGACGATGACTACCAGGATGCCGTAGATGAGGGCATGGGCATGGGAGAGGTTCTCCCTGAGGAAGATGCCGGTGCCCGACTCTTCCGATACCATGCCGGTCTTGAAGATTGCTTGGGCGATCATATTGCTCCTCAACCCCTCGGAAAGGGGGACCAGCAAAAGCGAACCGATTACTGGGCCGTAGATGGTGCCGATGCCGCCGATAATGCAGATGAGGACGATCTGCACGGAGACGTCGAGGGGGAGCACGGTTGACGGATCGATGAAGCCGATGTAGACGGCATAAAAGCTCCCTGCCAGGGAGGTGAGGCACGCCGAAATGACCAGGGCTATGTTTTTGTAGAGGGTAAGGTTGATGCCGAGGGAATGGGCGGCGTCCTGGTCTTCGCGGATAGCCTGGAAACAGTAGCCGAGCTTGGAGTGCTGGATGAAGTAGGTGACGATTATGGTCAAGAGCGCAAAGGCAAGTCCCGTGTAATAGAACGGGACCTTGCTCAGGAAATCGGTGATGATGACCCCGCCGATTTTTAAGGGGGGTATCTCGGTGGCGAGTATCCCCTCGGCGCCGTTGGTGAGTTCCTTCAGGTTCATGGCGGAAAGCCGCATTATCTCGGCCACCGCGATGGAGGCGAGAACGAAATAGGGGCCGCGCAGCCTGAAACAGATGGAGCCGATAATGAGCGCCACCACCACGACAACCGCGGCGCCTGCCCAGACGCCGTACCAGGGGGGTATCTGCCGGTACTGCATGAGCATCATCGTGACATAGGCGCCGGTACCGAAATAGGCGGCATGGCCGACAGAGTATTGACCGGTGTAGCCCCCCAGGATGTTCCAGCTCTCTCCCATGATAGTGCTTAGAAAGAACAGTATCATGATGTGGAGGGCATAGGGGCTCTCCACGAAACGGGGAAAGAGCACGAGAAAGGTCACAACGGCCACGCCCGTGACCATGCGGAGCGGGGACGCCCAGTTGCTGTTTGCCGGTATTTTACTAGCTGTCATCTGCAAATGACCCCGCTACATTCTTGTCTTTCCCATGAGGCCGGAAGGTTTGAAGAGAAGCACCAGCAGGAAGATGACAAAGACGACCACATCTTTCCAGCCGCTGGAGATGTAGACGGCCCCCATCGATTCCGCCAAGCCAATGATGATTCCTCCCAGGGTGGCGCCGACCACGCTTCCCATCCCGCCGAGCACGGTGATGACAAAGGCCTTGAGTGTAAAGGCGCTGCCGATCTGGGGAAAGATGTAATAGGTGGGGGAGATGAGTGCCCCGGCCGTGCCGGCCAGCGAGGCGCCGAGCCCGAAGGCTATGATCGACATCCTTTTCACGTTTATACCCATGAGCTGCGCCGCTTCCCGGTCCTGGGCGGTCGCCCGGATCGCCTGGCCGGTATCGGTCTTCATCAGGAACCAGTAGAGCATGGCGGTGATGACAGCGGTTATGACAAAGGATATGGTCAGGGGCTCGGAAAACGAGATGCCGAAGAGCTTAACGCTGCCGGAAGAATAGGATGTGGTCAGGATCTTGTAATCCGAGGTGCAGATGAGCATCATCGTGTTGCTCATGATAAGCCCCAGCCCTATGGTGAGGAGGATCTGGTTCTGGGGAAGGGCGTACAAAACCCGGTTGATGAAGAGTATCTGCAATAAACCGCCGTACAGGAACATGAGCGGAATGGTGATCAGGATCGAGAGGAACGGATCGATTCCGAGCAGGGTGAAAAGCCCGTAGGTCAGGTACATGCCGACCATCAGGATATCGCCATGGGCGAAATTGATGATGCGCATCACCCCGAATATGATGGTCAGACCGATCCCGATCAGGGCATAAACCCCGCCGACCAGAATGCCGCTGATGAGTGACTGGAAAAAGATGATCACGGAAAGATACCTTAAGCCGACAAAGGCGGAACCAAACAAGTAAAAATCAAGGCAATGGAACGCGGATCAAATCTGATTTAAGCGGATTTACGCGGATAAAAGCAAAACTGAAAAAGGGTTTAAATCCGTGTAAACCCGCTAAATCCGCGTCATCCGCGTTCTATTGATTTATGACCTGATTTTGACTGTTGTTATGCTGCTGTATAGTTTGATCGCATCTCGCAAAGACCGAAGTTGTAAGCCACCTAAATCACTTCCATTTCGGGAAGGGATAAACCGCCTTCTTGGTGGCGAATCCGGCAGGGTAGACGGTCTCATACCTGCCGTTCTGGAGCTGTTCCACAAGCATCTGGTGGTTGTTCTGGTTGGTAAAACCGGCGTAATCGGCAAATTTCACCTCACCCATGATGCCGTTCCAGTTGCCGCTCTTAAGAGTAGCGCGGGTTTTTTCCCGGTCGCCGCCCGCTTTGGCGGCGGTTTCGGCCATGATCATCATCGACTCATAGGCGCAGGCGGCATGATAGGTCGCTTCCTTGCCGAACTTTGCCTTGTAGCGTTTCCCGAATTCTCGGGCGCCCGGCCAGTTGACGTCATCCGTCCATTGGGTGCTGGCGAGGACATTGTTGGAAATATCCTTTTCCTTAGCAAACTGATCGGTGGTGAAGCCGGCGCCCCCTCCCAGGAATGCCTGGGGCTGAAGACCTATTTCCCGCGCCTGGCGCATCAGGAGGATTGCATCGGCAACGTATGAGACCATGAAGACCAGCTCGGGATTCTTGTCCTTGATCTTGGCCAGTGTTGAGCGGTAATCGGGTGAACCCTTGGAATAGGGTTCATCGGCGACGATCCGGATCCCTTTTTTTGCCGCGTATTCCTTGGCGCTCTTGGTCGTCGATGTGCCGAAATCGGTGTTTTCATAGATAAAGGCGATGGTTTTCGGTTTCCCCAGGGTCAGGGCTGCGTCGATGATGACCGAGGCATAGACGTCGGCCGGTGCATTCATCCGGTAGACCCATTTGTACCCCTGCCGGGTGATCTCTTCCTTGGCTGCGGCGGGGATCAAAAGGGGGACCTTGTATCTCTCCGCCAGCTTGGCAACGGCGTTGGCGCAGGCCGATGTATAGGGGCCGACCACGCCGGCCACACTGTCACGGGTGGCGAGCTTTTCCATGGCGCTCATGGATATCTGCGGCTTGCCGGTGTCGTCTTCCCAGACGAGCTCTGCGTTTATCCCCTTTTTCTTCAGGTCTTCCTGGGCCAGTTTGATCCCGTTGGTGATGTTCTCGCCGATGGGGGCCTCGGGGCCGGTCATGGAGTTTATCACCCCGATCTTCACGTTCGCCGCCAGGGAGAGCCCCGGGATTGCCAGACACAGGGCCAGTAAGACGCCGATTGCTCTGCTTGCCATATTCGTGCCTCCGTTTTGGTTATTCACTTACAATGCGTGGAAAAGACTGCATAATGTAACAAATTTAGCATTAAAAGTAAATGATCTATAAAAAACTGCAATGATGGGAATTTAATCGAGATTTTATGTTGACTTGTTCCAGTGGGTGAATTAATTAAATAATGTGGTTAGTCGTTTTTGAATTGAAAGGGTGACATGGGATACCGCAATCTGCAGGAATGTGTGAAGGATCTGGAAGCCGCGGGGAAGCTGATCCGGATTGACCGTGAAGTGGACCCCGATATTGAGGTGGGGGCCATCCAGCGTCGTGTCTACCAGGCGGAAGGACCGGCGCTACTCTTCACCAATGTGAAGGGGTGCGGATTTCCCATGATGGGGAACCTGTACGGGACCCTCGATCGAACGCGGTTCATCTTCCGTGATGCGCTTAAAGGTGTTGAGCGGTTGGTGGCCATGAAGGCCAACCCGCTTTCCCTTATGAAAGACCCTTTCGGGTCCATGGGGCTCCCCCTTGCTGCCTTTCACCTCTTGCCCAGAAAGGTCAAGAGCGGTCCGGTCCTGGCGAACAGGACGACTATTGACAAGCTGCCGCAGCTCAAATCATGGCCCAAAGATGGCGGCGCTTTTATCACCCTGCCACAGGTATACTCTGAAAGCGCGGCAAAGCCGGGCTTTCGACATTCCAATCTCGGTATGTACCGTATCCAGCTTTCCGGCAACAGCTATTGTCAAAACGAGGAGGTAGGCATCCACTACCAGATCCACCGCGGCATCGGCGTCCATCACGCTGAGGCCATTGAGCGGGGAATCCCCTTCAGGGTAAACATCTTCGTCGGTGGCCCTCCCTCCCTCGCGGTGGCGGCTGTCATGCCTCTGCCGGAAGGAATGCCCGAGCTCTCATTCGCGGGTCTTCTCTCAGGGCAGCGGATTGCAATGGTTTGCCGTCCGGGCCAGTTGCCGATACCAGCTGAGGCCGACTTCTGCATCACCGGCACCATCGACCCAGGCAAGACACTCCCCGAGGGGCCGTTCGGCGACCATCTCGGCTATTACAGCCTTGTCCATGAGTTTCCGGTGCTCAGGGTGGAGAATGTCTTTCACCGCTCCGATGCCATCTGGCCCTTTACCTCGGTGGGACGGCCGCCCCAGGAGGACACCTCATTCGGCGCCTTTATCCATGATCTGACCGCTCCCCTGATCTCCACCGTTTTGCCCGGGGTCGATTCGGTCCACGCGGTCGATGCGGCCGGGGTCCACCCGCTGCTGCTGGCCGCCGGTCACGAACGCTACACCCCCTATGCGGCGGAGCGGGAACCGATGGAGCTTCTCACCATCGCCAACGCCATACTCGGCCAGGGGCAGCTCTCCCTTGCCAAATACCTCTGGATCTTTGCCCGCGAGGACAATCCCGGACTGGACGTTCACGACATCCCGGCTTTTTTCCGGCATATGCTGGAGCGGGTTGACTGGCGGCGTGACCTCCACTTCCAGACCCGCACCACTATAGATACGCTGGACTATTCCGGGGAAGGGCTCAACAGGGGTTCCAAAGTGGTGATAGCCGCCGCAGGTCCAAAGCGCCGCGACCTGACCGTGGAGATCCCTACAGACTTTCAACTTCCCGACGGTTTCAGCGCGCCCTGTATCTGCCTGCCGGGGGTGCTCGCCGTCAAGGGGCCTACCTGCACGAACGGCCGGGGATGCGACGATCCTGACATGGCGGCCTTCTGCGCTAACTTCTCAGAAGGCAATCCGCCTGCCCCATTCCCCCTGATAGTCATTGTCGATGACAGTGAATTTACTGCCAGGACCTTGAACAATTTTCTCTGGGTCACCTTCACCCGCTCCAATCCCGCCCTGGACATATACGGGATCGGCGCCTCCATCCGCTGCAAGCATTGGGGATGCAAGGGGCCGCTTGTCATCGACGCGCGCATCAAACCACACCATGCCCCGCTTCTTCTGGATGACCCTGCCGTTGAAAAACGGGTAGACGCCCTGGGTGGGCCTGGCGGGCCGCTCCACGGAATTATCTGATCCCGGCAGAAGCTGGAGTCGCGCGGAGACGCAGAGAAATTCAAAGACATATGGAAGATTAGACCATCACCAATCCTGTGAACCTGGAAACGGTATTTACTCGCGCAAAGACGCAAAGGCCGCAAAGAAAATCAAATGTTTAAGGGAATCGACACTCGAACCAATTGGGTGCAAGACTTAAGTCCGATATATGCTTGGTTTCCTTTGCGTTCTTAGCGAGCTTTGCGCGAAACTGCTTTTTCCAGGTTTAAGAAAGACAGTGTGTTTCTTTTTGGATCCGGCTTCGCCGACTTAGGGTGACAAAGGATAATGCGGGGGGATATTAAGGAGCAGCTGTTTTCTGATACGACTGCGCGTTTCTTTGCGAGACGCGCAGTCGTCCATGCAGCGGAAAATTTACATCCTTCTTTCCCCATACCCTCGTACATCTTGCTCTAACCGCTCTCTGTCGTGGCCGCGCCAGTCGCCACGGTGATCGTCACGTCCATGGTCACGAGCCTCCATGTGATTCCGGTAATCCCTGTCCCGGTAATAGCGGATCTGTTCGTACCGGTGCCTTGACAGTTCCGGCGGGAGTCCCCGCTGATTGGCCCTGCTCCAGGCGCCGTTGTAGCGAGTTGAGGAGTACCAGTTGCCCCTGTCGTAGCGGTAGTAGTTGCCGCCGGTGAAGACGATGTCATATGGGGTCCCCACCGAAACGTAGAACCCGAGCGAAGGCGAGAAGATGAATTCGGGCGCAGCACCCGCCAGCACTCTTGGGGGTGCGTAGATTGGAGGGGGTGGGGGAACTGCCGCTACTACCGCCGGCACACCGAATCTCAGGTTGAAATTCACTCCGGCGTGGGCCGGTACGGCCTGGCTTGCCGCCAGGATAATTGCTGCCGTTATGAACGCCTTCATGAATGCTCCTTTCTTTCATTGTACTTGAGGCTTTGTTCCTTCTGGAATGCCCTGAACTTTTCAAGCTGTTCAGGGGTTAGGATTGCACGGATCTGTCCGCTCACCCTGGCACGCTGGATCGCCATATCCGCCTCGATGCCGGCAAGTTTTGTGGCCTGGGCGCGGATCGCCACTTCGTCGGTCTTTTCCGCCATGGCCAATCCCCTCAGTTCGCGCTTCGCGGTGATCAGTTCCTTGCGCAGCGGCTCGGACTGAGGCCGGTTCTTCTCGAAAATATCCTTTACCTGTGCCTTTTGCGCTACCGAAAGTCCGAGCCTTTCGGCAATTTTACCGAAACCGTGGTGGCGTTCTTTGCCGCCGCAACGGTGCCCCTGTTTATGGTCGCCATGCTGGCTGTCTTTGTGTTCGCCCTGTTGGCGGCATTTCTCCTGAACCTGGTTGCCATCCTTCACATAATCGGCCTGCACAACCTGGCTCCCCAAGATACCTGCAGAGGCTATGCCCGCAAGCACCACGAATTTCCCCAAATTCTTTTTCATTTCCGTCCTCCTGATGGTTATTTTATAAGTTAAGACGAACAGGAAGTTGCAAAGGTTACAAGTTATTTATAACCATGCAATATCAGATGGATAGGATGTGGAGAAGGATTAAGTGCGGTGGATGCTGACCATTTGCCGAACGCCGGTAAATAAACCTCATATATTCGGCCACCCCGCCGATAAGTTAATCAGAATAACCTGCTCAACACATAACTGTTATACAGACGCAAATTTGCGGATAAAATGCTTTCGAATCCCGTTCTTGACGGCTCTGCGTCTTGTTTTGATACTCTGAGTCCGCAGGAGGAAATGTCGAAATGGAGAAGGAATCGTGATAGTTGATGTAATTCAAAACCTGGCGCAATTATTTACAAAGACTTCCTCGATTCCATCCGGCCAGGCGGACCGGCAAGCCGCATACCAGCTGCAGCTGATCCCCGGCCAGCAGGTGCAGGCCGAAGTGATGGCAAGTATGCCGAACCAGCGATTTCTTGCGAGGATCGCCGGTACGCTGTTCAACATAGAGCTTCCCATTATTGTCCAGCCGGGCGAGACGCTGCAATTGACCTATGTGACGGCAGATCCTCATATCACATTCACCCTGTCGCGGACCGGAAACAGCTCCTCCCCCGTCACCATCAGCGATGCAGGAAGACTTCTCAACCAGCTCTCCCTCAATTCCGCTGATCCGCGCCAAGCGGGATCTCTCAACCGGGCCGGTTCAGTCCTCAACGGGCCGCCGTCAGATTCGTCCATTTTTGCCAGGCTACTGGGGGAGGCCTTGACCCTCAACGGCATTTTCTATGAATCTCATCTCGTGCAATGGTTTTTGGGGGAACGGAGTCTCAAGGATATCCTGAAGGAACCCCAGGGGAAGCTTTCAAGGCGGGGTAAATCACTCGAAGAGGCGAAGGGGAAGGGATCTCAAAGCAATGGCATTGAAGGGACGGATGCAAGCCTGCATGAATTAATGGAGGATGAGCTGCTCGCCACCGACAAGCCGCTCGGGCCTGTTGACCCCCGCACGGTTCCCATCGTGCAGGAACAACTCCAGACCCTGCATTCCGGCCAGGTTGTCTGGCATGGAGAGGTGTGGCCCCGGCAGGAGATGGAATGGAGCGTCCGGGAAGAGAAACGGGCAAACGGGGATGGTGTCGATAAAAGCTGGGTAAGCACGCTGCGGCTGGAACTCCCCAACCTCGGCGAAGTGGCGGCCACACTCAGGCTGGAAAAGGAAGGGCTTTCAATTCATATAAATGACGACAGGCATTCGGCGTCAGCAATCATGCTGATGGAACAGCAGCACCTTGCGCAGGCAATCTCCGATGCGGGGATAAAGCTTTTGAACGTGGCGATCGAACATGAAGAACATGGAAAATGAACTGAAAAAGGCGATTGCCCTGACCTACAAGGAAGGGCAGTATGCCCCGCGGCTGGTGGCCAAGGGTAGGGGAGTCACCGCCGAAGCGATCATAGCCTGCGCCAAGGAGGCGGGTGTCTACGTCCACGAAGCGCCCGAGCTGGTTTCCCTGCTGATGCAGGTGGACGTGGATCAGCATATCCCTCCTGAGCTGTATCTCGCCGTTGCCGAACTCCTCGCCTGGATATACTGGCTGGAAAACAGGGACGAACATTTAATAAAACCTGCCTGAAAAACAATAATTAATTGACTAAGGTTTGTCTGGAATGATAATCTCCAAAGCTATTTCTTGTTGCGCTGGATTTGGAGGCATGATGAAGTATGACGTGATCATAGCCGGAGGCGGCCCCGCGGGCGCCGCGACGGCGTTTTTTCTGGCCAAGCGGGACGTCAGGGTCCTTTTGCTGGACAAGGCTGTTTTCCCCCGTGAAAAGGTCTGCGGCGACGGAATCGCGCCGCGCGCCATCCGCGCGCTTTACAAGATGGGCCTGCAGGATCGTCTGGACGGCCATTTCAACAAGTTCCACGGCTTCAGGTTCGCCGGCGCCGGCAGGGCGGTAGTCGAGAACAGGATACCGTTTACACCGGGCTTCCCCGACCACGGTTACATCATCAAGCGCTACGATCTGGACAAGATAATCCTCGACCATG
>JBGQDJ010000039.1:0-12068 GCA_041495805.1 Geobacteraceae bacterium | reverse complement strand
CCTGCATCTGGCTGAAAAGATGGGGGTGGAGGTCACCTGGGTGCCCGGAGACAGCTGTGGTCTGGTGGATTTGAAAGAGATCGGCGCAGCCATCCGCAAAGATACCAGGATGGTTGCTCTCAGCCATTGTTCCAATGTGACCGGCGCTCTCCAGCCCATCGAGGAAATCGGCGCCATGACACGGAAATCGGGCATCATGCTTCTGCTCGATGCGGCCCAGAGCGCCGGAGCCATCCCGATTGACGTTAATGCCATGAAGATCGACCTTCTGGCGGTCCCGGGGCACAAGGGGCTGTTTGGCCCGCAGGGAACCGGAATTCTCTATGTGGCCGAGGGGGTCGAACTGAGGCCCCTCATTGTGGGGGGGACCGGCGGCTTCTCATCCGCTGATGAACAACCTGAAGCACTCCCTGAAAGGTTCGAAAGCGGCACCATGAATACGCCCGGGATCGCGGGGCTGATGGCCGGCGTGGAATTTATCCGCTCGACCGGAATCGGGTCGATCCGCGGAAAAGAGCGCCTGCTGGTAACGCAGCTTCTGGAAGGGCTGGGAGATATTCCCGGTGTAGTCACTTACTCTCCTCGTTCTGAAGATCTGCGCGGTGGGGTTGTCTCATTCACGGCATCAGGCCATGATCCGGCGGAGATCGGCTTTCGACTTGACAGCGAGTTCGACATGGCTGTCAGGGTCGGTCTTCACTGCGCTCCGGGAGCACACCGGACCATCGGCACCTTCCCCGGCGGCGCCGTTCGAGTGAGCCCCGGTTATTTCAACTCCGGGCAGGATATCGAAATGTTTCTACGTGCGCTCTCGACCATCGTTAACAAGTCCTGACCATGGACTCTTTCCGTGCTCAGAAAAATCAACCTGATATAGAAAGGTGATCATGAAAAGCTTCATACTGGATACCAATGTCTTGCTATACGATCCCCAGGCCATTTTCAAATTCGAGGATAACAACATAGTTATCCCGATAACCGTCATAGAAGAGATTGACCGGTTCAAGAAGGACATGAACGAGACCGGCAGAAACGCCCGGCAGATATCCCGGTTTCTTGACGACCTGAGAAAAAAGGGATCGCTTTCCACGGGAATAAGACTTGAAACCGGCGGCTCCCTGAGGGTCGAGATTTATGAGGAAAAGGTGATGAAACGCCTCCCCCCGGAGCTTCGCGAGGAACGGGGAGACAACCGGATACTTGCAGTGGCGCTGGATGTCAAGGATAAATCAGGCAAGGACCCGGCAATTTTCGTCACCAAGGACACCAACCTGAGAATAAAGGCGGATGCCTTGGGGCTGGTGGCTGAGGATTATGAATCCGACAAGGTCGACATCGAAGAGCTTTATTCCGGGTTTACGGAACAGGATGCTGAGCCGGATCTGATCGACCGGTTCTATGGACAGGGATGGGTGGACGCGAAGAAGGAATATTACCCCAACCAGTTTGTCACCCTCAGGGACATCACAAACCCGTCACATACCGCAATAGGCAAGTATGACGGGGCAAGACGGCAGATAGTTCCCATCAGGCGCATGGGTAAGGAAGGGGTCTGGAGTATTCATTCACGAAACCGCGAACAGACCTTTGCATTTGATGCGCTTCTTGATGACAACATCAAGCTGGTGACGCTTGTGGGCAAGGCGGGTACAGGCAAGACCCTGCTGGCTATCGCTGCAGGGCTTCACAAGACCGCGGAGGAGAATGTCTATAACCGCCTGCTGGTGTCGCGGCCGGTCTTCCCCATGGGGAGGGACCTCGGTTTTCTTCCGGGCGATATCGAAGAGAAACTGGCCCCCTGGATGCAGCCGATTTTCGACAATGTCGAGCTGCTCCTTTCCGGGCATGAGTCGGAAAAGCGCCACAGCAAGGGGCATAAGGAGCTTATGGCCATGGGGATAATGGAGATCGAGCCCCTTACTTACATACGGGGCCGTTCCATTCCCAACCAGTACCTGATAGTGGATGAAGCGCAAAACCTTACCCCGCACGAGATCAAGACCATTGTCACAAGGGCGGGGGAGGGAACTAAGATCGTCCTTACCGGCGACCCCTATCAGATCGATAACCCATATGTGGATTCTTCAAGCAACGGTTTAACTTATGTTGTTGAAAGGTTCAAAGAACAGACGATATCAGGTCATGTTACGATGATGAAGGGGGAGCGGTCAGAGCTGGCGGAACTGGCGGCAAATCTCCTTTAGGCGCCAGGCGCCTTCTTCTTGGCAACTATATTTTAAGCAAAGATTTAAGTTATTGCATCAGCCTCTTCAGTATTCCGTTTTTCAAAGGAAGTACTTTACAATCAAAACCTTTCTTAATCCACGAAGTTCACGAAGGGACACGAAGGAAAATTCATTTTTGCTTGTCTTCGTGTAACTTCGTGTCCTTCGTGGATATATGGGTTTAGATCGGTGCGACTTAATACTTTGGAATGGAATGGGGCGTGATGATCTCACGCCCCGCACTTTTTATTCATCGAATTCTTAACCTTGCATGCGTGCGCTGTAGGAAGCACGCTGAACGGAAAATATGCTTGTATTGGCCATTGAATCCTCCTGCGATGAGACCGCGGCAGCGGTTGTAAAGGACGGCAGGGCCGTTCTTTCCAATGTGATTGCTTCACAGATCGCCGACCACGCCGAATATGGCGGGGTGGTCCCGGAGATCGCCTCGCGAAAGCATATGGAGGCCATTGTCCCGGTGATAGAAGAATCGCTCAGGCAGGCCGGCGTAACCCTTGGCGGGATCGAAGGGATTGCGGTCACCCAGGGGCCTGGCCTGGCCGGCGCTTTGCTGGTGGGGCTGGCCGCTGCCAAGGGGATTGCCTATGTGGGTGGGCAGCCGATCGTCGGGGTGAACCATATCGAAGGGCACCTGCTGGCCATATTTCTGGAACATGATGTGGAGTTCCCCTTTGTCGCCCTGGCGGTATCGGGAGGCCATACCCATCTCTATCTCGTGGAGGGGATCGGCCGTTACCGTACCCTGGGCCAGACAGTGGATGACGCGGCCGGAGAGGCATTCGACAAGGTTGCAAAGCTCCTCGGGCTCCCCTATCCCGGAGGCGCCCTTATCGACCGCCTTGCCGAGTCGGGCGACCCCGGGGCCGTCAGGTTCCCCCGCCCCCTTATCCATGAAGCCGGCTGCAATTTCAGTTTCAGCGGTCTGAAAACATCCGTGCTCACATATCTGCGCAAGCACCCCCGCGCCCTGGAAGAGGGTATGCTTAACGATCTCTGCGCATCTTTCCAGGCATCGGTATGCGAGGTGCTGGTCGCAAAGACAGCGGCGGCCGTCTCAGCCACCGGTGTAAAAAGGGTCGTAGTGGCGGGTGGGGTTGCCTGCAACACGGGGCTTCGCCGGGAAATGGAGAAGATGGCCGTTAGCCTTGGATTGGAACTGCATATCCCGTCGCCGCTGCTTTGCACCGACAATGCCGCCATGTTGGCAGTGCCGGGCGACTATTACCTGGCACGAGGCATATCCGGCGGGAGAGAACTGGATGCCCTCACGGTCTGGCCGCTTGACCTGCTGGCGCAAAGGGTCGCTTGAATGGAAAAATTGCGGCCGAAAAAGGCGCTTGGACAGAATTTCCTTACGGACAGAAACGTTATCTCCCGGATCGTCAAGGCGGCCGGGATATCTGCGGGTGACAGGGTCATGGAGGTTGGGCCGGGGCGGGGCGCAATGACTCACCTGCTGGCGGATACCGGCGCCGAGGTACTGGCAATAGAGCTTGACCGCCAGCTAGTTCCGCTCCTTGAGAGCGAGTTCGCCGGTTGTGAGAACCTGGAGTTCCTCCAGGCGGACATCCTTGAGGCCGACCTTAACTACATTCTCACCTCCCGCCATACGGGAAAATGGAAGGTTGCCGCAAACCTCCCATACAATATTTCTTCACAGGTATTGATCAAGTTTCTCGACAACAGGGATCTCTTTTCCCGGCTGGTGCTGATGCTCCAGAGGGAAGTGGGGGAACGTCTGATCGCTCCCCACGGCTGCAAGGAATACGGGATACTGACGGTCTACTGCCGTCTCCATTTTGACATTTATCGGGAATTCATCGTAAAACCCGGCTCTTTTTATCCTGTGCCCAAGGTTGATTCGGTGGTGTTGCGCTTTGAGCCCCTGCCGGAGCCGCGGGTGGATGTGGGGGACGAGGCGTTTTTTCGCGGGGTTGTCAGGGCGGCCTTTGCCCAGCGGCGAAAGACCCTGTGGAACTGCCTGAAATCAGCAGCTCTCGCCCCGGATGAGAAGAGTCTCCTGGAAGCGCTTGCCGGCTGCGGGATCGACCCCGGAAGGCGGGGGGAGACCCTTTGTCTTGATGAGTTCGCTTCATTGAGCAGAGCGCTATTTAAGGTGTTTAGGCTGAAGGCTGAAGGCTGAAGGCTGAAGGGAAAACCCTGTTTTCTGCCAGCTTTCTCCTAACAGTCTTCAGCCTTCAGTCTTCAGCCTGATTAAATATATCTGAAAACAATGGAATTATGTGACCCTCTTATGGTATGTAATAACGTTACTCTTATTTCCGGGAGGTTTAAGGCATGAAAGTATGCGTAATCGGCGCCGGCTATGTGGGGCTTGTGGCAGGGACCTGTTTTGCCGAAAGCGGCAATGACGTCATCTGTGTTGATGTGAACGATGAGAAAGTGGAGGCGTTGAAGAAGGGAATCATCCCGATTTACGAGCCGGGTCTTAAGGAGCTGGTTTTGAGAAACAGCGGTGAGGGGAGGCTTGCCTTCACCAATGATCTCTCGTCCGCGATAAAGGCGTCGCTGATAAATTTCATCGCCGTCGGCACTCCTCCCGGTGAAGACGGATCGGCCGACTTGCAGCATGTCCTCGAAGTAGCCAGAACCATAGGGCGGGAGATGGAGAGTTTCAAGATCATCGTGGATAAATCGACTGTCCCGGTCGGGACCGCTGACAAGGTGCGCGCGGCGGTTAAGGAGGAACAGGCCAAAAGGGGAGTATCCATAGAATTCGACGTGGTATCAAACCCGGAATTCCTGAAAGAGGGGGCGGCCATTGACGACTTCATGAAGCCCGACAGGGTTGTGATCGGCACCGACAATGTCCGCACCGCCGAGATAATGAAGGAGCTTTATTCTCCGTTCATGCGCAAGACCAACCGGCTCATAACCATGGACATCCGGAGCGCCGAGATGACCAAGTATGCCGCCAACGCCATGCTCGCCACCAAGATTTCATTCATGAACCAGATAGCCAACCTCTGCGAACGGATGGGGGCCGATGTGGCGGCGGTGCGCGAAGGGATCGGCTCCGACTCCCGGATCGGCCACGATTTCCTTTTCCCCGGTGTGGGGTATGGCGGCTCCTGCTTCCCCAAGGATGTCAAGGCGCTGGTTAAGTCCGCGGAAGAGTGCGATTATGAATTTGTCCTTTTGAAGGCGGTGGAAACAGTAAACGACCGGCAGAAGCTGGTGCTTACCGAGAAGATAACGGCGCGCCTGGCCGACCATTCCCTGGCAAAACCTCTGGCGGGGAGAATCTTCGGGTTATGGGGGCTTTCCTTCAAGCCCCGCACCGATGACATGCGTGAGGCCCCGTCGGTGGTTATCATAAACCGTTTACTGGAGTTGGGAGCTCAGGTGCGCGCCCATGACCCGGAGGCGATCCGGGAGGCGACCAGGATTTTCGGCGACCGGATAACCTACAGCAACAACCAGTACGATATCCTGAACGGAGCGGACGCCCTGGCAATCATCACGGAATGGAGCGAGTACCGGAATCCCGATTTCGACAGGATCAAGACCCTGCTCAAGCAGCCCCTGATCTTTGACGGAAGAAATCTGTATGAACCCCGCAGGATGCATTTGGCAGGGATTGAATATTTTTCCATCGGCAGGAACGGCAGCGGGAATTGTGAATCTTGAGCACTGAGCCCTGAAAGAGGTTTGAGCATGCGCATTTTGGTTACAGGAGGCGCTGGTTTTATCGGCTCTCACCTGTGTGAAAGGTTGCTCGGGGAAGGGCATGATGTCCTTTGTCTCGACAATTTTTTTACCGGGAGCAAACGGAATATTATCCATCTCATGGACGATGACCGGTTCGAACTTGTCCGCCACGACATAACCCAGCCGATCCTGCTGGAGGTGGACCGGATCTATAACCTG
Organism: Geobacteraceae bacterium; assembly: GCA_041495805.1. Lineage (GTDB taxonomy): Bacteria > Desulfobacterota > Desulfuromonadia > Geobacterales > Geobacteraceae > JBGQDJ01. The sequence continues at coordinate 5,931 of JBGQDJ010000039.1, read as the reverse complement.
GCCTGTCCCGCTTCGCCTATCCATTACCAGTACAACCCGGTAAAAACCATCAAGACCAGCGTCCTTGGCTCGATCCATATGCTGGGGCTTGCCAAGAGGGTCAAGGCAAGGATACTCCAGGCCTCCACGTCGGAAGTATACGGTGATCCCCAGGTGCACCCGCAGAAAGAGGAGTACTGGGGCAACGTGAACCCCATAGGGATCAGAAGCTGTTACGATGAGGGGAAGCGGGTTGCGGAGACCCTGATGATGGACTACCACAGGCAGAACGGGGTCGATATCCGCATCGTCCGCATCTTCAATACCTATGGTCCGCGCATGGCGGAGAACGACGGCCGGGTGGTATCCAACTTTGTCATACAGGCGCTGGCCGGCGAACCCCTGACGGTTTACGGCAGCGGTGATCAGACCCGTTCCTTCTGTTATGTGGACGATCTTGTGGATGGGATGATCAGGATGATGGAGTGCGATGGTTTTGTCGGCCCTGTCAACCTGGGGAATCCTTCCGAAACGTCGATTCTGGAATTCGCCCGACGCATCGTTACCCTGACCGGCTCCGGGTCTGAGGTGGTTTTCAAGCCGCTGCCGGCCGATGACCCCAGGCAGCGGCAGCCTGATATCTCCCTTGCCATGGAAAAACTTGGCTGGCAACCAGGGGTGGATATAGAAACCGGTCTGAAAAAGACCATTGAGTATTTTGCCGCTCTCCGGACGGCAGGGCGTTCCTGATCACGGAGGTGTCATGCGCAAGCGGATGTATTTCATCCCCGCCGGTGCTATCCTTTTTATCCTTTTTTTTACCATATTCGGTGAACGCGGGCTTTTGCGCATCTATCACATGAATCAGGAAAAGCAGGAAATAAAGAAGCGGCTGGAAGAGTTGAAAACCGAGAACGAAAAGCTGAAGAGGGAAATAGAGGCGCTCAAGACCGACCGGCGCTATCTGGAGAGCATCGCGCGCAAGGATTTCGGACTGGTGCGTAAGAACGAGACCATCTACCAGTTCCCTTCCCAGGATAAGCCCGAGACCAAGGCTCCGCAACCTGCCAACGGGCCGAAAGGGCCTTCAGCCAAATAATACAAGGTTGACAGACTGACCCGGCCGCCGCAGCATCTGCTGCTTTGGCGGAGGTGGCAGTCTGAAGAAGAGGAGCCAGAGCAGTAATGAAAGAGCTTGTAAAGGAATCACTCAGAATGGCGATGGAGAGCTGTTTTGCCGACGGCTCACTTACCTCGGGACAGTACCCGGTAGCCATCATAGAAATACCGGCCAATCCAGAGCATGGGGACTTTGCCACCAACGCCGCCATGCTCCTGGCAAAGGCCGAAAAGAAGCCACCTCGGCTGGTGGCGGAGGCCCTGGTCGTTCATCTGCGGGGCGCTGCTGACATTTTTGCCGGTGTGGAGATTGCCGGTCCCGGATTCATCAATTTCCGGATCAAGGACGATGCGTGGCGCAAGCTCCTTCACGAAATTGACCGGGCCGGGGAAACTTACGGTAAGGGATGCGCCGGCCAGGGGAAAAAGATACAGGTGGAGTTCGTCAGCGCCAACCCGACCGGTCCGCTGCATATCGGTCACGGCCGGGGAGCGGCCATTGGTGACGCCATCTGCCGCCTGCTTGCCGCCACGGCCTGGAACGTAACCCGGGAATTCTATTACAATGATGCCGGACAGCAGATTACCAACCTGACGCTATCTGTTCAGGCGCGCTGCCTCGGCATCGAGCCGGGCGACCCGCGCTGGCCCGCCGACGGCTACCAGGGGGAGTATATCCGTGACGTGGCAAACTCCTATATGGATCGCGCCACAGTTGACGCCGACGACCGGCACGTCACGGCAAGTGGTGATCCGCACGACCTGGAAGCAATCCGTTGTTTCGCCGTCGCCTACCTGCGCAGGGAGCAGGACCAGGATCTTGCGGCCTTCGATGTCCACTTTGATGTCTACTCACTGGAATCGGATCTCTATCATAACGGCCGTGTCGAAGCCGTGGTCAAGCGTCTTATCGAGAGCGGCCATACATATCAAAAGGATGGGGCGCTCTGGCTCCGCACTACTGACTACGGTGACGACAAGGACCGGGTGATACGCAAGTCCGACGGAAGCTACACCTACTTCGTTCCTGACGTCGCCTATCACTTGAGCAAATGGGAAAGAGGCTTCGGCCGAGTCATCAATGAACAGGGCGCCGACCACCACAGCACCATCACGCGGGTTCGTGCCGGGTTGCAGGCGCTCGACCTGGGCATCCCGCAGGGGTGGCCGGAATACGTGCTCCATCAGATGGTGACGGTCATGCGCGGCGGTGAAGAGGTGAAGATATCCAAACGCGCCGGCAGCTATGTCACCCTGCGCGATCTCATTGATGAAGTGGGTCGTGACGCCACCCGGTTCTTTTTTGTTATGCGCAAACCGGATTCCCAACTCGTCTTTGACATAGACCTGGCAAAGCAGCGTACCCTTGAAAACCCGGTCTATTACGTCCAGTATGCCCATGCGCGGATCTGCAGCATCTTTGAGAATGCGTCGGACAAGGGGATTTCCCTTCCCGATCCCGGAAGTATCGCCCTGGCGAGGCTGGAAACTCCCGAAGAGATGTCCATTATCAAGTATCTGGCGTTCTTCCCGGAAGTGGTGGAAGGGAGCGCAATCAATTTCGAACCGCACCGCGTTACCATTTATCTCCAGGAACTGGCCGCCGGGTTTCACAGTTTTTACAATAAAAACCGGGTAGTCACCGAAGACACCGAGTTGACGGTTGCCAGGCTGTTCCTGTTGAAATGCGTGGCCATTACAATAAAAAACGGGCTGACCATGCTTGGAATTTCCGCCCCAGAAAAGATGTGACAGGTGAAACGAATTGGCTATTGATTATCGTGAACATAAGGCGGTAAGTAAAAACCGTCCTCGCAAGCAGCCGGCAGGCATTTTCTTTTTTTCCCTTTTTGTAGCCGTGATAATAGCCTACACTCTGGGCCTGGTGACAGGCTGGCTGGTCTTTCGTCCCGCTCAGCGAAACAGCGCCGATATCCGGACGGCTCCAGCCGATGCGAATATGAAGGGGGTCGAAACGCCTGCGAAAAGTCAGAATCAACCTGCGGAAGGGTCCGGCGGCGCGGCACAGGAACCTTTGCTGACTTTTTACGAAAGACTCCCGAAAGGAAACAGGGATCTCATGGGGAGTGGTCTGAATACGACTAAGCCCCCGGAACAGCTTCCAGCCAAGGTTACACCCAGGCAACCCCCAGCGCCTGAGGCAAAGGTGGCTGCACCGGTGGAAAAGGCAAAGCAATCCAAAGAGCCCGCCAAGGTTCCAGTCAAGACACCGGAAATATCCGCCGGAAAAGAGACGCCTACCAGGGAGTCGTTGCTCAAGGAAGATGACGTAAAGGTTAAATATGTCGTGCAGGTCGCGTCCTATCATGAAAAAAAAGAGGCCGAGGCGGTGCGCGACCGACTGAAGGCGGACGGCATTCCCGCATACATGATTGAATCGAATGTACCGGAGAAAGGGATATTTTACCGGATCCGGATCGGCAGGCATCTGGACCAGAAGGCCGCCCACGAAATGGCTGAAAAAGCGGGGAGCGGTGCGATTGTCATCCCTGAATAGCATCTCCCGCTGAAAAAATCCGACTCATAGTGATGGAAAGGACAATTTCCTGTTGACAAGCAATTAGCCACGTGATACAAAATAAAACTCCAAATGACGCGGGGTGGAGCAGTCTGGTAGCTCGTCGGGCTCATAACCCGAAGGTCGTGGGTTCAAATCCCTCCCCCGCAACCAATAAAATCAATGGGTTGGCTGTTATCAGCTGACCCATTTTTATTAACTGTGCACCAAACTGTGCACCAAATTACGCGAGGAGGTGTTTTTCCCGGCAAAAATTTTGGCAACTCGAATTTTTGTCTGCCCGACAACCATAATGGTATATGAAGCCAACCAAGGAGATGAATATGGCGAGCATATACCAACGTGGGAAAACCTGGTACGTTAAATACTATGTCCCCGGCAGCAAGAAACCAAAGAGAAAAAGCCTCGACACAACGGTAAAAAAAGTCGCTGAGGCGAAAGTTAGAAAAATAGAGGATTCCCTCGATATCGGCGATGATTCCCCCTTCCCGACGAAAACCCCCATTACGGATATACTCGAAGAGTTTGCCGACCACCTTTACACAGACAAACGAAAAAAAAATGCCGACAAGGTACTTTCTTGTTTGAGGCATCTTTTCGGCGAGATTTGCCCATCCCTTAAAATCCGTAACAATGTTATCTCCCAAAAAGCCGTAAAATTGAAAACCAACCGGCCCCTTCCCGTTATTGAAATTCAATACCTTGAGCAGATAACCACGGCTGATATCTCGCGTGTTATAGAAGCCCGGGTGAGGAATAAAGGCATTGCAGGGAAAACAGCCAATCGCTATAGGGAGATTATAGTCCGTCTTATAAACTGGTCGACTTCGCAACGGGGTGTACGGATGCCCAAAGGCAAGAACCCGGCAGCCGCTGTAGAGAGGTTTAGAGAACGGAAACTACAGATCATTTTCCTGAAAATAGAAGAGATCAAGGCGCAACTTGCTGCACTTGCCCCCTACCCACAACTTCAAACCATGGTGGCGTTGTATATTCTGGCAGGTTTGCGCCGCGAGGAGGCCCTATGGCTTACAGGCGATGACATCGATTTAACATCTGGTAATTATGGAATCATTCATGTCAGGGCCAAGACCATTAATAACAAATCATGGAATACAAAAACCAATGATGACAGGATAGTGCCGATCAGCAAAACACTGCGTTTATATCTAGACAGGTATGTTCCCCTTCCCTCCAATGACAAATGGCTTTTTCCCTCACCTGAGGGCAAATTCTGGGATCCTGACAATTTTTCCGCAGACCTTCGCGATATAAACAGGAAACTCGGACTGAGTTGGGGCTGCGATGAATACCGGCATACCTTCGGGTCTCATCTGGCGATGGCCGGGGAAAGCCTGTTCAAGATAAGCAAGCTTATGGGTAACAGCGAGGAGGTCTGCCGAAAGCACTATGTCCACCTGATGCCGGAATCTCTTTTTCAGTCGGTCGAGTTCATGGATATGGCGGTAGCTGATAATCCAGGAAATGATCTAGTACGAACCAATCTGGATTTGCCTGAATCGGAAAGAAAGTCGGACGTTGAAACCGAGAGGGGGAGGCTGCATTTACGTTTAGTCGTAAACAATGGTTGATTCATGATGCTGCGTAAGTTTTTCGGAGCTTCTTTGAGAGAATTACAATTGCTGCTGTGATGCCTTGAGGTTTGCTGGGCATCGTTTTAAGACGAAACTCGGAATCAACTCTAATTTTTGTCTGCCCGCCAGTCATAACTACATAAATATCAATTTATGGAGGTATGAAATGGCTGGCAATAAATCCAACAGTAAAGATGAAAAACCAATTTTCATTACAGAAAAGCAGCTGGCGGCGAGATGGATATGCTCTATCAGTTCGGCAGCTAGATACGCCAAGAAGTCAAAGTTCAGGATTTTGATCCTTGGAGACGGCAGAAACGGAGGGAAAAAATATTTTCTTGAAGATGTTGAAAATTTAGAACAAAAGCAGACTGTTAAGTGAAGATTGTGACCGATGAACAGTTATATAATGAATGAAATTGCTTTTGGGGAGGGGGAGAATATCACCTGAATATTGTTTCAGGCAATAATCTTTCCAGGGGCTTTGAATTGCCGATAGATGTGAAGGCTTGGTGATTTGAAGGTTTCTCAAGTTTGTTTCCAGGGCAGGTATATTTTACTGCATTCAATTTATTCTAAGTTTAACGCGATGCTCATTCCCCGCTTTTGGATTCTCTTCATGCGGTGCTATATGTAATTGCATATGTATGGGTAAACAATAACATGCATGGTTACATACGTACCTAAATATCCCTCATG
>JBGQDJ010000038.1:0-12077 GCA_041495805.1 Geobacteraceae bacterium | reverse complement strand
CGTAGGATTTGTTCGTAGATGCTGCCGAAGGTGTGGCGGTCGCCGGTGTTGTTGAAGTCGATTTCACAGATCTTGTTGATCACCTGACGCATCAGTGTGCCGGACTTCATGTAGTTGTAGGCGTCTTCGAACACGCTGCGCACTACGCGGGCGCGCTCGCCGGCCGGGCCGTGGGTGACCAGCTTTTCTTTTAGTGTTGGAAATAACTGTTCGTTTACAAACGCAGCCAGAAGCTCACCCGTTATCCCTTCCGGATTTTTCGCCCAATTCCTCCAGCGCAGGTGCTCCGGCAGCGGGGATTTGTAGTCGTCTTCCAGGAGTTCCAGCTCGGCTTCGCGGTCATCGAAGATCTTAAGAAAGAACATCCACACCAGTTGACTGATGCGCTGGGCGTCGCCGTCTACGCCTACATCTTTGCGCATGATATCTTGTATGGATTTGATGATGCCGGAAACATTACTCATGCAGTTTGATCCTCTCTGAACAACTCTTGCTCCAGTTCCTGAATGGCGCTGTCGAAATTATCTTTACCGCCAAAGATGTTGTTGATGATTTCCACGGGGGTGCCCATGTTCTTAAAAGGGTCCAGGCGCAGGACCTTTGCGCTTTCCAGAGTGCCTATGCCTTCATCGGCATATTTGTCGAGCAGCGCGGTGAGCACGGCCCTGGCCTGCTCGCCGTATTTGGTGAAGTAGTTGCGCTTCTTGACCTTGTTGGCCCGCTCTTTACGAGTGAGCGGGGGCTGCCCGAAAGCGATATGGCAAATGAGGTCGAAGTCGCCATAGTCCTTGCCGACTTCCGCTGCGAGGTTATCCATGACAATACCGTATTCTTCCAGTTCGTCGATGATCGACTGTTTTTTCTTGGCGCCATTCCATCGGTACAGGAATTCATCCAGCGAGGCATATTCTGATTGAATCTGCTTTCGGGAGAAATCTTTGTAGGACTCGGTAGTCAGGTTGCCGTCCGGGCCGATGTATTCGATGCGCTCGGCGATGATTGTGGCGGGCACGCCGCTGACACGGATTTTTTTGACGCCCTGGCCGTCTTCGTCACCGCCATCATCGTCGTCGTCGCCTTCCTCTGGCGGTGGATCGGGGGGCACGGGGTCGTCGCCATCGCCGGGTTCGTAAATCACCACCGGTTCGCCATCGAAGTCGGGGTCACGGAACAGTTCGGTAGCCTTCTTGAAGTCCATGATGGTGAAAAACCACTTGTTGTTTTCTTCGTCGATGCGGGTGCCACGACCGATGATTTGCTTGAAAGTGGTCATGGAAGAGATGGTCTTATCCAGCACGATGAGCTTGCAGGTTTTGGCGTCGACGCCGGTGGTCAGTAACTCCGAGGTTGTGGCAATAACCGGGAATCTGCTTTCCGGGTCGATAAAGTTATCCAATTCCGCCTTGCCCTCGACGCTGTCGCCCGTGATACGCATGACGTATTTGGGGTTGTCCAGGGCAAGCTGCCCAGCGGCATTGACAATAGCGGCGCGCATGCGCTCAGCGTGGTCGATATCCTCGCAGAAGATTATGGTCTTGGAGAAGGGATCGGTAGCGCGCAGATATTGCATGACCCGGTTGGCAACCAGCTTCGTGCGCTGATTCAGTACCAGAATACGGTCCATGTCTTTCTGGTTGTATTCGCGCTGCTCGATTTCCTGCCCAAGGTCATCTTTCATGCCCGGCGGGGGGGTCCAGCCATGGATATCCTTGTCTATATCAATACGCACGACTTTGTACGGCGCCAGGAATCCGTCTGCGATACCTTGCTTGAGGCTATAGGTATAAACCGGATCTCCAAAGTAGGTGATGCTGGAGACGTATTTGGTTTCCTTCGGTGTGGCGGTGAGGCCAACTTGCACGGCGCCGGAGAAATAGTCGAGGATTTCGCGCCAGGCGGAATCGTCTGCCGCGCTGCCGCGGTGGCATTCGTCGATGACAACCATGTCAAAAAATTCGCGCGAGACGTTCTTGAAGATCTTGTCCTCTTCATCGGGGCCGGTGATGGCCTGGTAAAGGCCCAGATAGACTTCGTAGGCCGGGTCGATCTTCCGGTTCTTGATTTTCGTCATGACCGAGCCGAAAGGCTTGAAGTCATTGACGAGGGTTTGGTCCACGAGAATGTTCCTGTCTACCAGGAACAAGACCCTTTTGACAACACCTGCCTTCCAAAGGCGCCAGATGATCTGAAAGGTTGTGTAGGTTTTCCCGGTGCCCGTTGCCATGACGAGCAGCACGCGCCTTTTGCCGCTGGCTACAGCCTCAACCGTTCGATTGATGGCGTCGACCTGATAGTAGCGGGGCTCTTTGCCGGAGAGGTCTTCGTGGTAGGGCTGAACGACCAGTTTTTCCGAATTATCTTCAATGCCGTGGAATGTTTTATAGCGTCTCCACAATTCTTGTGGCTGGGGAAATGATTCGAGGGGAAACTCCGTCTCGATATCTTCGCCTGCGCTAGGAACCTTGTTGTGCGACGCAAAGGCGTCGCCATTGGAGCTGAAGGCGCTTGGCACTTCCAGGATTTCCGCATAGCCCAGCGCTTGTTGTATTCCGTGACTTACGGTGTGCTTGTTGACTTTGGCTTCAACTACGCCGATGGGGATGCCCGGTTCCCACGACAGGACATAGTCGGCGAACTTCTTCTTTTTCTTGTTGCGCGAGGAGACATTTCCACGAACGATGACTGGGCCGGGAGTGAGAGTCACTTCCCACCTAATCTGCTTCATAGGGTCCCAGCCAGCATTCTGTATCGCAGGGGTAATGAACAGATTGCAGATATCCGTTTCACTAAGCTCTTTTTTCTCTTTGCTATTCATCAGAAAGATGTCCTGTAATGAAAATTGCAGTGCCCGCATTAAATCTCAAAGTTCGTCACTACCAACGCATGCCTCGCTGCTAGTCCCTGCCCAACTCATCTAAGGGAGAAAACGGGAAGGATTTAATTTTCTAAACGTTTTCTCTTTCAAAGTGCGCACATACTCAAAAGCCGCCAGTCAGCATTCAGCTGGCAAAGACGTCTTTCATTCAAACTATATTTCCCAAGGGCATCCCATTAGCAGTCTCCATAACATCTTAAAATTACGCATTTTTAATACCTCTTTTCCCCTCTAATGTCAACAGGAAAGGTTGGATCGGTAACGGGACCCTATAGTTCCATTTTCCATGACAATTCTTGTCATTCTTGAAAGAGACTCTTGACAGGGGGAGGGGATCAATTAGGCGTTGATTTAAGAGTTATATGGGGGCAGGTTTCTCGGGAAGTAACATTCATGAAAAAAGGGGGCTTATGACGGCCCCCTTATCACATCTCTCCACCATGCCGTTGGTTTCAGGGCCTCCTAGCGAGTTCCCTAATAAGTGGGCGTCTATGTATCGCTTCAGGCAAATCCCGCGAGGGGCAGCACACCACGATCGAAAAGACCCCCGTGCAATGAGTATTCCGCCTGGGCTTAATAAACCTCACGCACACGGCAGAGAGAAAATTCAAGTTCATTCTATCCTCAGAACAAGGATAAATCAAGACACTTTTTTCGATCAGCAGCCAAGAAAAGCGATGAGCTTGTCAAGGTCTTCCATCAGCTTTTCGAACCCCTGGAACGTCAGTGACTGGGGCCCGTCGGAAAGGGCTTTCTCTGGCTCGGGATGCACTTCAATGAGTATGCCGTGGGCACCCGTCACCAGGGCGGCCTTTGCCATGGGAGGGACGAGGCTTCGTTTGCCGGTGGCATGGGAAGGGTCCACCATTATGGGAAGGTGGGTCAGTTCCTTGATGAGCGGCACTACCGACAGGTCGAGGGAATTGCGGGTTGCCGTCTCGAAGGTGCGGATCCCCCTCTCGCAAAGAATCACCTGCTGATTTCCCTCCGCCAGAATGTATTCGGCGGCGGCCAGAAATTCCTCGATGGTGGCGCTCATCCCCCTTTTCAGGAGCACGGGCTTCCTTACACGCCCCAATTCGCGCAACAGATCGAAGTTCTGCATATTGCGGGCGCCAACCTGTAACAGGTCGGCATATTCCGCCACCAACCCCACATTTTCCGGACTCATTACCTCGGTGACAATGGGGAGACCGGTCTCTCTTCCTGCCATGGCCAGCAGTTTCAGACCCTCCTCGCGCAGCCCCTGGAAGGTATGGGGGCCGGTTCGCGGTTTGAATGCGCCGCCGCGCAACAGGTCTGCCCCGGCCTTTTTGACCGCTCTGGCGGTCTTGAGGATCTGTTCCTCGCTTTCAACCGCACAGGGGCCGGCGGCCACCACCGGACGGCGTCCCTCGCCGATCTCCAGTGCGCCAACCTTCACCACACTGTTTCGAGGATGGAAATCCCTGGAAACCAGCTTGTACGGTTTGGAAACATGAATTACTTCCTGTACCCCGGGCAGGTCCCTGATGGTAGTATCGTCCACATACCCCTTGTTCCCCAGTACGCCGATGGCGGTCCGTTCGCTTCCGGGGATCGGCGCGGCAGTCAGCCCCATTTTCCCGACGGCCTTGAGCACCGCGTTTATCTGCTTCTGTCCCGCTTTATGGTGCATTACGATAAGCACAACTCCCTCCTCCATTTCATACGTGTGGTTAACGTCATTTAAAATAGCAGGATGCTGCCCCGAGGTCAATATTTCCTCTCTGTCGCAGTTTTGGCGCTGCTTGAATATGTTGCAATTTTGCGCGAATAAAGTAAGATAAAATACTCTTTCCATTTAAATTGTTCTATTAAGCAGGGGGTGCCGGTGCGGCTCAAGGACGACCAGATCGACAGGATGGCGGAAAAGGTGCTGGCTGACCTGACCGCCGCCGACCTGATAGTGCTGAAAAAGGAGCGCGGAGTCATCCTTGCAGGCATAAAAGAGGCGGTCAAGGCCGATATCAACGTGGAGGAGGTTCTGGAAAGGGACGCGGCCCTTCTCCTGGAGCAGACGCTTCGCTCCATGCGGGGTGGCGAGGATATTGACAAGCACAGGATGCTCCGGATGATAAAGGAAAAACTGGCAAAAGACAGGAAAATAGTTTTGTAAGCGTGAACCGGCGCATGCCCGATTGGGCCACCAAACCGGTCTCCTCAATGAATATTTAAGATAGATGGATTAATCAGAGGCCCCCATGCAGATTTCAGAAGACCGCATATCCCATCTCTCCCACAAGATCCTGGAGAAGCTCTGGCGCGACGACCTGGCCGATTTTCCCGATGAGGCCCGGGCTCTGGGCGCAATCAAGGGAGCTATTGCCGGCTACTTTGCCGTGGCTGAGGAAGTTGACCAGGCAGTAAGAAAAAAGCTTGCCTCTTACAGCCAGGCAAAGGTCCCCGGTAGCAGGGATTGGGAAATCCTCTACCAGAAATTCGCCAGGGAGGAGATGGCGAAGAGAAAAAGGTAGCGATGCGATTAAAGCCCATTCCCGTCTTATTTTGCCCTGAAGCCATTTCCCCTTCCTGAATCCCTCGATCTGTTCATTAAGATGTCCAATCGTGATTCCCCCTCTTGGCCGGAATGTCAAAAAACAGCGGTTTACGGTTCATTTTGCTAGTGAATTCAATACGATTGATTTTTTTTTGATTCTTCACTTGATTTTTATCAATTGCGTGTTTATATTTACGCAGTGATTAGCACTCAGCGGTTATGAGTGCTAATATTTTTCGCCCATACAATTATAATTAAATCAACAGGAAGAAAGGAGAAACAGCAGATGAAGCTCAGACCTTTGCAGGACCGCATCCTTGTAAAAAGGATCGAAGAGGAAGAAAAGACAGCAGGCGGCATTTTTATTCCCGACACCGCCAAGGAAAAACCACAGATGGGGCAGATCATCAGTGTAGGTAACGGCAAGAAGACTGAGGACGGGAAGGTCATCCCCGTTGACGTGAAGGCAGGCGACAAGGTGCTGTTCGGCAAGTATGCAGGCACGGAAGTCAAAGTCGATGGAAATGATTATCTCATCATGAGAGAAGACGACATTCTCGGTGTTATCGATTAAGACAAGAGCAGATGCCCAGTGCAAGGTCAGGTTCTTTGCGAACAGGGTGATTGCTAGATCTAAACTCACCGCTGAAGTACACTCATTTTACGAAATCAAATAACAATTCCAATAAAAAAGGTAAAAACAAGGAGGAAACAAAGACATGGGATCTAAGATAATTAAATTCGACCAGGAAGGGAGAAACGCCATTCTGAAAGGCGTCAACGCCCTTGCCGCGGCCGTTAAGGTAACACTCGGACCGAAAGGCCGCAATGTCGTCATCGACAAGATGTTCGGCTCACCACTCATCACCAAGGACGGCGTAACAGTCGCCAAAGAGATCGAACTGGAAGACAAGTTCGAAAACATGGGAGCGCAGCTGGTCAAGGAAGTCGCCTCCAAGACTTCCGACGTTGCCGGTGACGGCACCACCACTGCTACAGTGCTTGCCCAGGCCATTTACGGTCAGGGCGCCAAGCTGGTTGCAGCCGGGCACAACCCGATGGAAATCAAGCGGGGCATCGAAAAAGCGGTGGACGCCATTGTTACAGAGTTGCAGGCAATTTCCAAGCCGATCAAGGACCACAAAGAAATAGCCCAGGTCGGAACCATCTCCGCCAACAATGACAAGACTATCGGCGACATCATTGCCCAGGCAATGGAAAAGGTCGGCAAGGAAGGGGTCATCACCGTCGAGGAAGCCAAGGCGATGGAAACCTCCCTCGAAACCGTGGAAGGGATGCAGTTTGACCGTGGCTACCTCTCCCCCTACTTCGTCACCGATCCCGATAGGATGGAAACCACCCTGGAAAATGCCAGCATCCTGATCCATGACAAGAAAATCTCCAATATGAAGGACCTCCTTCCGGTTCTTGAGCAGACCGCCAAGAGTGGCCGTCCGCTACTCATCATTGCCGAAGATATCGAAGGTGAGGCCCTCGCCACGCTGGTGGTGAACAAGCTGCGCGGCGTGCTCAACGTCTGCGCCGTCAAGGCCCCCGGTTTCGGCGACCGCCGCAAGGCAATGCTGGAAGACATCGCCATCCTCACCGGTGGCAAGGTGATCTCCGAAGAGATCGGCTTCAAGTTGGAGAACACCACCGTCGACATGCTCGGTCAGGCCAAAAAGATCGTGACCGATAAAGACAACACCACCATCATCGATGGTGCTGGCAAGGAAGCCGACATCCAGGGCCGGGTCAAGATGATGCGCGCCCAGATCGAAGAAACCACCAGCGACTACGACCGCGAAAAACTCCAGGAGCGCCTTGCCAAACTGGTTGGCGGAGTTGCAGTAATCAAGGTCGGAGCAGCAACCGAAACCGAGATGAAAGAGAAGAAAGCCCGCGTAGAAGACGCCCTCCACGCCACCCGCGCCGCGGTTGACGAAGGGATAGTCCCCGGCGGCGGCGTTGCTTACATCCGCGCCCTCCCTGCCCTCGACAAGCTGAGTCTCCCCACCGAGCAGCAGTTCGGTGTAAACGTCATCAAACGCGCCCTTGAAGAGCCTATCCGTCAGATCGCCCAGAACGCAGGCGTGGATGGCTCCATCGTGGTGGACAAGGTGAAGAACGGCACAGGCGCATTTGGTTATGACGCCGCGGAAGATGTATACACCGACATGATCGCGGCCGGTATCATAGACCCGACCAAGGTCTCCCGTTACGCGCTGCAGAACGCAGCTTCCGTGGCCGGCCTCATGCTGACCACCGAGGCGATGATTGCCGAGAAGCCGAGAGAAGAAGGCGGCGGCGGAATGCCTCCGGGCGGAATGGGTGGAATGGGCGGAATGGGCGGAATGATGTAATCCCTGAAGGCCATTGCCCGGATTTCCATCCGGCAGATAAAAAAAGGAGCGGACAAAATCCGCTCCTTTTTTTTTGAAGTGAAATCACAAAAAGAGTTCAGCTAGAAAAAGCAGTTTCGCGCCAAGCTCGCCAAGAACGCGCTTGTGCGCCATAGCGCTTCAGCGCGCAGGCGCAAAGAAAACCAAGCAGTTATTAAACTCTATCCTTTAACCCGATTGGTTTGGGTCTTTATCTTAATTATAATTTGAATTTCTTTGCGTCCTTTGCGTCTTTGCGCGAGTAAATGGGGTATTTGGTTATGGGTTATCACTCCTTGACGAACCTGAGCGCCGCGGAATTCATGCAGTAGCGGAGCCCGGTCGGCTTCGGCCCGTCATCGAATACATGCCCCAGGTGGGCGTTGCAGCGGGCGCAAACGACCTCGGTGCGTACCTGAAAAAATGACCTGTCCTTCACGGTCCGGATGTTCTCCGGGGCGAGCGGCGCCGTAAAACTAGGCCAGCCGGTGCCCGACTCAAACTTGGCATCGGATCTGTACAGGTCCAGCCCGCAGCAGACGCAACGATATATCCCCTTTTCGTGGTTGTTCCAGTACTCATTGCCAAAGGGCTTCTCCGTCCCTTTCTTGCGGGTCACCCGGAACTGCTCCGGCGTCAATTGCTTGCGCCACTCCTCATCACTCTTGATCACGCGCTCAGTCATGACATATCCCTTCTTTTCCACAGAAAAAACTTTGATCAGGCCCGGTTTTTGCGGCCCTGCAATCGATGTTGCCGCTATTCCCGCTGCAACCGTGCAAAGAAATAACCCTATAAATAAAATTCCCTTCCCCATTGACCCTCTCCTTATCCGGAAATACTCTTTGCATAAAGTCTATCGCCTCTCCCGAGTATTGCAATATTAAATAGAGTTGTTTTGCAATTCCATCCGTCGCTTAGCGGCACTTCACTCCCTGCCTGTCCATGGAGATGTAAGGGGGGCGGCGGGTATGATTTTAGCTTGCATCTCGGACGTGATTCATACTAATATGCCGCATTTAAACTTTTTAACTGAAGAAACTGCTCAGGAGGGAGAAGATCATTATGGATGCAACGAACAGCGAGAATGCGGCCTTTGAGTTCATCAGCACCCTTCCCGGGGACGATGTCCGGCAGATCATGTGGCGCTTTGCCGACCGCTACGACATACAGATGGCGGTCCAGTCCGCAAGGTCCCTGGCAAGGGGTGTCGTGGCAAGGCTGGTGGCCGATGGGGCGCGCAACACCCATGAGTGGAACGATAAAAAGGAGCAGCTCCTGACCGGTTTTGACGAGGTGGGGCTGACAACCATTTTTATGGACCCGGAAGACGGTGGTTTCATTACAGGCCCGAAGAACCTCGCCCTGGCCCTTGTGGCCTTTGAACTCTCCTGGGTGGACGCCGGTGCGGCCACCTGCTCCCTGGCCAGCAACCTGGCCCTCTCCCCGATCCATGAAAAGGGGACCCCCGAACAGCGGAAGTTCTATATGCAGCGCTGCGTCCCCCCCTCTCCGGGAGAGGAGCGGAAGCCCTGGCGCGGCGCATTTGCCCTGACCGAGCCGCTCCCTTACGTGGGTGTCGACACCGGCATTCTCTCCGGCAGGATGCGTGTGGTGGAATGGGAAGAGGGGAAAGAGCCTCTTCTCCAGGTTGAGAAGCGGGGCCGGTTCATTACTAACATGGGGTTTGCCAACTTTGTCACCGCCGCGGTCGATTCCGACGATCCCCGGATCAAGGGGAGCGCCATGGTCATCCTTGAAGAGGGGGACCCGGGGACTTTCGACCGCGGCGCCACCACCCTGAAGCTTGTGCATCAGCTCTCTTCCACGACAGACCCGATCCTGAGCCTGACAGTGCCTGCCGGCCGTATCATCGGCGGCTACACGATCAAGGACGGGGTCATCATCCCCAATGTCAACCACAGCGAGATGATCGAGGCGGTATTCCGCAGAACACGGGTACCGGTTGCGGTCATGAGTTCGGCCAAGCTCCTCTCCGCCATAGAGCCGGTGATCCGCTACCAGCGAAGCCGCTTCCGGGGCGGGGCGGCAAGCTCGCCCGGCTCTCCGAGATACGACCTGGGGCTGCAGCAGAAGGAGGACGCGCTGCAACGCCTGGTTGATATCTGGGCAAGCGGAGAGGCCGGCGCCTCCTTCGGCTTTGCTGCATCGCGCCTTTTCGATGAATACGACTCCATCGAGCGGGAAAAGAACAGTATCCTGGAAGGGCGGGGAATCAAGGGGCGGGCGCAGCTGAAGCTCTTCAAGGAGCTGGAGAAAGAGTGCCTGGAGTACATAGCCATGTCATCCCTGCCGGAAGGGGAGAGGGACGGTGCCCGCTTCGCGGAGCTCAGCGCCGACACCCTGGTGCAGTTCCTGGTCAAGGACTCCCTGGCAAATGTCTTCTGTCCTGCCTGCAAGCTCTGGAACACCGGCATGGCGGGGACCATGATGCGCGAGGCAGTCGGGCTCATGGGGGGCTACGGCATAACCGAGGACTGCCCCGGTTTCCTCGGCCAGAAATGGACGGACGCCCAGCTGGAGGCGACCTATGAGGGGCCGGAGGCGGTGCAGCGGAGGCAGCTCTCCATAACCATCACCAATGAGCTCTTCCTGGCCCAGTTCCGCCAATGGATAAAGGATATGAGGGTGATCGCCGGCAGGCGTCCGGGGAGCGGGGCGTGCACGCTGGCGAGCGCCATGGAACTCTGGCTCTTCACCTTCGACTTTCTCCAGAAGGGCAAAGACGCGGACGGCAAACCCCTCTATCACTCCCAGCGCCACGGCGTGGTGTTTCCCTTTGCAGATGCCCTCTGCTGGCTTCTGGCATCCCGCCAGCAGATGCTGGACATGCTTGAGCTGGAAGAGAAGGGTCCTGAAAATCCACTTCTGGCCGAGGGGCTGGCCGGGTACGTCAATTTCTTCAGCGACCTCTGCCACGTCCAGGCTGCCCGGGCGGCGGGAGAGGTTGGGCGCATCTGCGCCGAACTGGTGTACGGCTTCAACCGCCACCCGGACTGGTGCCGGGACGCCATGGAAATCTGCTTTCAGGGAGAACAACTGGATGCCATGGAGTGCATCATTCCCGGAATCGCCGGATATGCAAAAGACACGGTAGAGGCTGATGGGAGCCATTCCTCGAAGGCCGGCCCCTGTCCGTCGGAATCGCTGCAGACCTTCAAGCTTCTTCGCCACAGGCTCGACATCTGCCTCACCGGCTCGCGCCTGGCCAAGGACAGGGCGGCGATAGCGTTGAGCAGAGTGGTGATACCGGAGGCGCTGGATTACCCGGCTTGATGAATTCGAAAAAAGTCCATCTGCTGCGTTACGCTCGCCTCTCGTCACTGCCTGTTTTGTAGGGGCAGGTCTTGTACCTGCCCAATCAGGGGCGAACACACGGGTTCGCCCCTACAGAGTCACGCCTCATTCCTCACGACTCGCAAGCCTTGCATCCGGAGCTTTTTTCGGATTCATCGACAAATTAACTTGAAGAGACTGACATTATGACTATTGAACGACAGACTATGGAAGTGGATATTGCGTGTGTCGGTTTCGGGCCGGCAACGGCGGGGTTCCTGACGACCCTCTCCCGCGCCATGCTCGACGAAAGCGGCCAGGTGCTCCTGGAAAGCAGGGTCATGCCCGGAATGCCCCTACAGGTGCTTTGTTATGAACGGGCTGACGACATCAGCTTCGGGGTCTCCGGCGTTGTCACGCGGGGGAGGGGCATACGCGAATCCTTTCCCGATCTTAACCTTGACGAAATCCCAATGGCTGCCCCGGTAAGGGACGAGAAGATCCTCTACCTCCTCGATCCCCATGGCGCAAGCCAGCGTTCCGCCGGGGTGCGGGCCGTTGAGCGGTTCGTAGGCACTGTCGCCTCCAACCACGCATTCGAACTCCCCTACATCCCCCCATTCCTGAGCAAGGATGACGGGATCATACTCTCCATGGGGCAGTTCTCCCAGTGGGTCGGCAATCAGTTGATGGCTTCAGGACTGGTGCAGGTATGGCCGGGAATGCCCGTCAGCGCCCCTCTCATCGAGGGGGACAGTGTCACTGGAATCAGGCTCGCGGACCAGGGGGTGAATAAGGACGGCTCTCCCGCGGCGGGATACGCACCGGGTATGGATATCCGTGCCGCTCTCACGGTGGTGGGAGATGGACCGGTGGGTCCGGTGGGACTGGCGCTGGATCGCCATTTCGGCCTCCCTGTCGGTAATCACAAGCGGGAATGGGCGCTGGGAATGAAGGTGGTGGTCGAACTGCCGGAGAGCTCCACCCTGGAGACCGGCACGGTCAT